>NZ_JCAIUL010000019.1:0-68073 GCF_059445505.1 Paenibacillus sp. Y301
GTCTGTTTTTTGAATTCCTCATTAAACCGTTGTCGTTGTTCCCTCATAAAAGGACACCTCTTTCTTTGTTAAGTAAATTATCCAGTTTCTCTTAACAGGTGTCCACTTTTTATTCTAGCTACAATTTTACATTTAATCCGTTCGTGAAAAGGAAATTATTGAATAATAGCTTATATTAACGGGACATTTTCCAGTTATATTGGATTTTAGGGGGTTCTACCCATCATTTAACGGGATTTTTCCCGGTAAATGAATTCAGGCACAGATTATCGCGCCTTGAAGTAGCGAAAGCGTTCGCCTACAAGATTACTATCAGAAACAAAATCTTGCCCTCTAATTTCAACCGCTCCAATCCTTATAGCTACCAAGTTAATGTCCTCAGTTAGGGACAAACCTTGATTTCTTATAACAAAAAAGCCGCTAAATTAGCGACTTCTAAAGGGACGATATTCTTTTTCTATTCTGAAACTATTCTGAAAATAATCTCTTTCTATTCTGAAAATGTTCTTTCCTCTTCTGACAACGTTGTTTAATAGTTCTATAAATTATCCAATTGTTAACCTGCTACATCCGTTCATTATAGCAATGGTTGACGTATAGGCCGTGCGATATGTTAATGTTATATTCTTTGAATATGCGTGTCTTTAAAATCGGTTACGTATTTCAATCCATAGCCCATCATCCGATCCATTCCGATATGAACCATCCAGATGAAGCCGATCATCATGAGGAAGTCGACCGAGAAAGCCAACCCTAACAGTAACAGTAGCAAAGGTGTAATGAATGTATGGGCAAAATTATACAGATACGCTCCCGCCTTTTTGCTAAACGCATATCCGATCATGAACACATCAGGCAGCATCAGCAGCAGAAGGAATATCACCCAGTTGTACCCATTAGAAAAGTATAAAAAAGTACCTAGAGCTAAAACGACCAATCCTTCGATTCTAATTAACTTATTATTCATGGTTTCATCCTCCCTTTTCTTGGTCTTCAGATCGAATTCCGTCAAGCATCCATCCGATTCCTCGTGATACTTGCTCATAGGAGATCGGATCTGGAGATAGCAGTACAGGAGCTTGAAGATTCAATCCGTCAATAACGGCCTGGATCAGTACCGCTAAAGTCTCTTTTTCACTCCGTTCCAGTTGCAGATCCATGCGATCAATAATCTCCATTATCCCCGCTTTCATTTCTTTGTACAGTTCCAGTAACTCTTTGGCAAGCTTTTCATTGTTCACGCTCTCCGTCCAAAGACTGATTAATAACGTGAACCACTCTGGGTTTTCTTTTCGAAATTTAACCACATGGCGTAGTCCCTGCTGAAGAATCTCCGAAGGAGATACGTGTAGATCCAGGTTCGCAAAGGCTGCCTTCATTCCTTTGTTGATCATCCACTCTCTAACCACTTCGACTAGCAATGTTTCTTTTGTACTGAAATGATATCCGATTAGCCCTTGCGCCACGCCAGCCTTAGCTGCAATATCCTTCATGGTTGCTTTCGTGTAACCCACCTGCCCGAATGCTGTGAATGCTGCTTGCATAATGGCGCTTCTTCGTTCGTCTTGGTTGGGCGTTTGTGTCTTAGCCATGTTCTCTCACACTCCAATACTGTTTGGTTGAACAGTCAGTTGTTATGTATCCATCATAAAACTGTTTGCTCGAACAGTCAATAGGTATTGTATATTCTGGAGCGAACTAGTTTTACAAGCCCTACAATTACTATCCAAATAGCAGTAAGGTATCCATCCACTACGATAAAATATCACATATATTATTACTGTCATTTTCAAGTATACTATAACGAGATTGACTATCTAAACCAAATATAGAGGAGTAACTTCAGATCATGATCAAACGACTTACTGCACTATTTTCAATTCCTTCGTATGGCCTACTCTTTTTATGTATGTTACTACAGGGCATGGGTCTTTCGCTCAGCTCACCGTTTTTATCCATATATTTCACGGATCAGCTTGGAGTATCTGTCGGATTATTTGGTATTTATCTAGCTGTCACGTTAATTGCAGGGATATGGATCAGTACGCTAATCGGGAGACGCTCTGACCTCGGTATGAATCGTAAAAACATTTACATGGTCTCCATGCTCTGTAATGCATTAGCTTTTAGCGGATACTTGCTCATTAAGGATTTCACGATCTTATTTATCTATATGACGGTGTTTACTGCCCTCGGTGCACCAGGTATGCCTCAATTATTCGCTATTTCTAGAGAAGCAGTGACGAAGAGTGATTTTACTGATCATGCATTTGCTAATTCTACTTTGCGTTCTGCTTTCTCGCTTGGTTTCATTATTGGCCCATTAATCGGGACTATGTTAATTGCTGCTGTTGGGTTTAAGGGGATTTTCTCGGGTACGATCGGTGTATTCCTACTTGCTCCGTTGCTTATATTCCTGTTTCTCAAATCAAAAACGGATGAGCCGAAAAAAAGTAATGCTAAAGTGGAAGTGAAAAGTCTCCCTCTGGATAAGGATAAGAACCCTAATATTCTGCTTCCCTTCTTAATTCTAATACTCATGTACATAGCTCACTGGACGAGTAGTCTTAATACCGCCCTCTTTATTACGAACAATCTTGGGGGAACGACTCGCGATGTTGGTCTAGTCAGCAGCATTTGTGCTGCGCTAGAAATTCCCTTTATGATTACATTAGGAATACTCAGTGCAAAGTATAGTAATCGAATCTTGATGATGTGTGGCTCCATTCTAGGAGGAGTGTATTACGTCGTTGTCATGATCTCAGACTCCATGTGGCAGATGCTTGCAGCTCAAATTCTGCTTGCCGTGTTTGTTGCCGTAATTTCTGCGATTGGTATTAGCTACATTCAGGATCTTCTTCCGAGTAAGCCTGGGTATGCATCTACGCTCTACTCTAATTCATCCACAATCGGTAGACTGGTTGGTAGTCTTGTTGGCGGAGGATTAGCCAGTATTGTAGGGTACCGGTATTCATTTGTATTCTGTTGTATACTCATGATTATTTCTCTAATCATGCTTGCAGTAAGTGGACGTTACACTGTAAATGAACCACAGAAGTTATCGGTTTAATATACGAAAACAAAGAAGAAGACTGCCGGTGAAATCACCGACAGTCTTTTTTGTCGAAGCAGTATACTCCTCGTCCTATTCGCTGGACAATTCCTTGAGCGATTTGATTTTACCATGCGGATGCTGTTCTTGCTTTCGTGACTTCCAGGCAGCTTCTTTCCTTCTCTTCTGGTGTGCCATAACAAGTACCCTCCTTTGGAAAATGGATTGAGATTATATACCACTTTCTTATTGCCATTCCTTGACTCTTTTCATTCCATAATATTGCTTGGAAAGCTAATCAAAAAAACAGCTTGCTTGCATACAGTCTCCAAATACCTCGCCTATGGCGGTCCCCTACTGCCGGGTATCCCTCTATTTAACCGCTCACGCTTGAAACATCCAATGAACGGTTTGCTCGCACGCCCCCTGCCGAAACTGAACATGTACGACAAGCCAGCGTCAAGCCCCAGGGGGACGTACGTGTATCTATCTCCCATCAGCGGATGAATTCCCCTTGACAAGGCAAGCAGGGCTAAGCAAAAGTACAACATTCTCAGTAGGTCGTGTCCACTTTCGCCCATCTCTTCTGGGTTTTCTCCATACAACAACTCCCAGTATTGCTCAAACCTCTCTATTACGTGGTCATTTTCGCCAGTCATGTGCTGACCAGCTGACAAACCATTAACTTGTTCCACAGACGTCCGTGAATTTCCCCACTCGAAGTACGGCAGTACATCATAGACAGCGTGTCGGAACTTTTCATTTATCGGATTTCCATAGTTAAACGTTCCCATATTCATTGGGTCGTTTTCCATCGTCAGTTTTACGCCATCTATGTTGTAAATCACTTCAAAATGTCCATCCGCAGATATGAACTTCATATTGTACTCCCCATTCCTACCGTACATATGAAACCGCGTACTCTGACGGCTCATGAGTTTCCATCCAAAGATGCCACCCTGTTCGTGTAGGATGATTGCAATCATTTCGTCAACCTCCTTATGAAATCGGTATTAGTTCAAGCAGGAAGCCACAGAGTTTAAGAGCAATACTTCCATCGTTGTGAATCAATCATACTAACGCCATTTAAACTGAATTTAAACCAAAAAGAAAAAGAACAATTTTACCCCGCGACAGGTAAGATTGTTCCTTTTATCAGCGCTAGAAAACAAGATATGCGCTCTATATGGGCAAAGATACTGTAAACACAGTTCCCGACCCTCGGCTTATACCGTGATTTTGCCGCTGTGCGTTTCCCAATCTTAAACGATACCCGAAATCCATGAAAAGCCAAAGCTGTATGAAGCAATGGACAGCGGTTTGCATAAAAAGATGATTGCAATAAATTTTTCGAGTTTCATTTTTGTAAGTCCGGCCAGCATACACAGAAAATCATCGGGTACTACCGGTATTAAAATGGCAATGGTAAAACTAGTATCAAAGCGGTTTTTCTTGTCTAGCCAGCCAATAAATTTATCATAATTTGTTTTGGAAGAAACAATTTGTAAAAAGGATATCCCCAATCTGCGCGCCAATAGAAACGCGATAACCGATCCAACGGCAATCCCAACGTAGTTGTACAAAAATCCCTCCACAGGACCGAATATATACACGCCCGCCAGTAAACTAATGCCTCCCGGAATGATCGGTATGACCACTTGCACGATTTGGAGGATCACAAACGCCATAGGCCCCCAAACTCCAGTTTTCTGGACAAAGTTCTTTAACGACTCCAACGATGTGAAAATTCCGTTGCTCCATCCATAAATAGCCAAAATCAAGATCAGAAGCAGCCCCATTATAAATGTTATATGAAACACTGTTTTTAATGTTATCTTCTCACCAGTCATCCGTTCAATTATCCTCTTTTTCTGCCGTTTTCTATGATAAAAGCTCTTCCATTGCCGCAAAATGCTTTCATTGGAATATAGCTCGTAGCCTCTTATTTTTAATGCTTAAACATGAATGATTGCTCTCCATTGGCGCAAGAGATTGACAAACCTCGTTCTGATTCCTTTTGTGGGTTGGTACAAGTAATTACCTACACGCGTTCGGATTTTTCTTGTCCATTTGGGTGCTACCGCCGCATAAGGCGGATAGAGGCTTTGCGCATCTGCCGGCTGCGTATCGGTTTCATTCCGACAATTCGAGTAAACCTCAACTTCCAATCCGGTCTGTTCGAAAACCAAGTCGAAGAAGTGTTCTATCACATCGGATTCAGAGATATTACTTGAAAAAGAGATATTCAACTTCCCACCGACAGAACAGATAGCGCAGTTTATAGAGGCAGCCCTTTTGTGTAATGGCATCGCCTCTATCATGTCAACATATTGCTCCATCGACTTAGGCAACTCAATATTTCCGAGGTTAGTCAGAACCGCAGTTGTTGTACTTTCCGACCGCTTTGATACAAAGTTGATTATCGTCTTTTTGATAAACCACGGAATAACTCGGCTCACGAGCATTTTTTCATATCCGACGTATGTTGCTATAATGGAAGCAAAACCTTCCTTTGTGATAGAGGTTTTCATTTGCGTTGTTACAGATTCCACTAGTTCGTCAAAGGTTTGCTCAGGATCTGCTGGTATACTTACACTGATTTGAGAAATAAAGTTTCTCAGTGTTTTTGACGGGAACAACCCTCGAAGATTAACCGGTATAGAAATCCGAATTGGGTGATTTTCTTTGGTCACCATAATCGACGTGCAAGGATAGGTTGATTCTTCCTGTACCACCAGCGGATTGTTGTTTTCATAAAGATAGGTCCAAAATAATCCCTTCTTCAATTTTACCGCCATTGTGGGAAATCGTTTAATCGTTATATCGGTAGCTTGCTGAAGCGCCCTTGGGTCAACATTTTCAGTCAGTATTACTACTAGACGGAAAACACAAGTGTTTGTCTTCTTCGTCACCGCAGAGTAGAGCTTTCCCGTGTTATCAAGTCTATACCATCTTTTCATTCAAACCATCTCCATGATATTAATTACAAAGTGGAATCGTTGTTTCCATCGTTGTAAACCCATCATATTGACGCTGTATAAACTGAATTTAAACCAACACAGAAAAAGAACAATTTTACCTCGACAGGTAAAATTGTTCTATATTGAGTGAGAGATAACCCCCGGGTTATGCCGTGGGAGTGAGACGGTATTAGTCTCAAGCAATTACTGGTTGTTGTTACTCAAATAGAGGAAACAATCAGAAAACAATCAGAAAACAAGTTGTGTACTACACGGGTAAGGATATTGTAAACACTGTTCCTACTCCCGGTTCACTCTGCACCGCAATTTTTCCACCGTGTGTTTCCACAATCTTCTTTACTATAGCAAGTCCCAGCCCGCTTCCTTTTTTGGTGCGCTCTCTTGATTTGTCCACTTTGTAAAACCGCTCAAAAATATGTTTTTGCGCGTCCTCATCAATTCCTATGCCTGTGTCGGATATTTTACATTCAACGGCTTTCCCGTGTTTGTGTAAATCCACCCGTATACTGCCGCCCTCTGGTGTGAATTTAATACTGTTATGAATGAGGTTTACCCACACTTGGCTCATCATATCCTCATCCGCCATGACGGTCACGCTGTCAAGAAAAGCATCCATGTGTATCTTCTTTTCGCTCCATTGCGGTTCACAGCTTAGGATTAAAGCCCGAATCTGTTTATCCAACCGGTATGGTTTCGGCTCAAATTTCATGCTGTCGGCTTCAAGCGCGGCAAGTTTCAGCAAGTTTTCACTCAATCTGGACAACCGCACAGTTTCTGTTTCAATAATGCTTAGGAAATGCTTTCGTTCTTCAGGCGTTAATTCATCGCTTTGCAGGACATAGGTAAACCCTTTAATAGAAGCAAGGGGGGACTGGATCTCGTGCGACACGTTAGAGATGAACTCCTGCCGCATACTTTCCGTCTGCTCCAAATTTAAAGCCATTTCGTTAACGCTCTTAACTAATCTGGCAAAAGGCTCGACTTCTTTCATACCGTGGTTTAGCCGAACACTAAAATCACCTTTCGAGATGCTTTCTAAAGCGTCCATCACCTCGGATAGCAAACGGATATTACTCGTGAAATTGGAATTCTTGAAATACCAACGAAGCAAGAGGAAAATCAATACACCCGAGTAATGCCAAAAGAGATGAAACAAAGGGGGACCTTCCTCCGGTAATCTTTGCCCAGTGAACAAGACATACAGAACGAAAGCCAAGAAGTAAGCAACGACTAACCCTCCCAATATGACCGCAACGATAACAACCGTCAGGGCAACATATTGAACGACTTCCCCCCTGCTGATAAATCGATTGCCAAAAGGCAGCTTCGCCCACAAGAACTTTTTGACGAGAAACAAAAGGAGCGCCCAGAGCAGAATGTTAAAAACCCAAAAATCCCGCGAGGTTTGGGCCTCCGGCATAAACCCGATAATCGCATAACCGATACTGGTAAGGCCGTGTGAGATGGCAAAACAAAGGAGAAGAACTGCAGTTATCATTAAGATTAAGGTAATCCTTCGGATATTTATTGCTCTTGAGGCAAACTCAATGCCCAAAAATGACTTGACCTTTTGGCTTTTTTTTACTAAAAAAAACAGCAGTATCCACGTTGCAAAGGCAGACACATAAAAAGCAGAAATCACGCCGTCTGTTAATTCGGTTCCCGAAAGTAAAACGATGATAAAGCACACTGTAACCGCAGCAGTAAAAGCGTTAGCAAAACAGATGATTAACGCAAACAACTCTAAAATAGCTCGCTCTGCAAAATGGACAGCCTTACTCTTCATCATGATTCCACTTCCAAGCGATAGCCCAAGCCCCGGATGGTTGTGATTCTAAAGGCGCATTTCCCCTCAGGAAAACGCTGGCGTAAGCGGTTGACATGAACGTCCAGCGTCCGCTCGTTTCCCTCAAAATCGTAGCCCCATATATCTTCAAGTAACGTATCGCGAGAGAATGTCCGTCCGGGTTGCCCGGCCAATTTAAACAAAAGCTCAAATTCTTTGAGCGGGAGTGTAATTTTCTCATCTCCAGCGGTTACTTCATAATTCTTTTGGTTCATCACCAGTTTCCCGATTTGAACATTTTGAGAAGCGATAATCTGGTAGCGATTTAACATGGCTTTTACCCTCGCCACCAATTCCAGCGGCTCAAATGGTTTCACCAAATAATCATCTGTTCCCAACTGAAAGCCCTTTACTTTTTGTGAGGTTTCACCTTTTGCCGTCAACATGAGCAAGGGAATAAATAAGATACTCGAAGCTCACGACACAGCTCAAAGCCATCCATATTCGGCATCATCACATCAAGGATAACTAAATCCGCTTTTACCGTTTCTAATTTTGAAAGTGCGTCCAGACCGTCATCGGCTTCATATACGGCAAAACCCTCTTTCCGCAATACAACTTTCACCAATTCACGAAAATGCGGGTCATCGTCAACAACTAAAATTTTATTCATAATGAGGCTCCTTTCTGCGGTCAACCACATAATCAAAATAGTGTAGCAGTTCAATGTAAACTGAAGTTAAACAGAATCTTAACCTAGTCCTGGTTAGTTCAATGATTATTTGATTTAAACTTGGTCATCGCTTGTTTCTCAAGTTCGTCCCAATGGGGTGTCGCAATGTTTAATCGTTGTTTTAACAGATCGAACGAATCAAACAAAGCTGCAATTTCGCTGTAAGATCCATTCATCAATTTCATAAACGGTAATTTATGTATTATTTTTAGACCATAGTATACACTCTGTCTGTGTTTTCGAATAAAGTTAACTTGATTTGCAGGAGTGATCGTATATCCTAATTGTTCTAATATATGAAACCCCTCGTCCATGACTGATATAGCTTGCTTTAATAGCTTCTTGTCCTTAGATAATTTTTTCAAATCACCATCGTAAAGATATCCAACAGAATTTAAAGCTACTATTGCGACGATATGACTTTTGAGCCAAGCATCCATATCATCATGATAAGCTAATTTAAATTTAACATGTTTAAACGCTTTTTCTAGTAAAGGTTTTATTGTGATCTCCCCATCCAGATTGCCAAGTATTAGTTGTCCACCTCCGCGTATGCAAATGATACGACCGCTATCTTCTCGGAGTCCTCCGCTTATCTGAAAACCGAAGATTATATTTTTCGCTACATCGCTCTTTTCTTGAAGAATGTTCTGCATCCCATGGGCATCAGCATTGTTACCGATAAGAACAATATTCTGACTCTGATTCTCAGCTAGAATAGGCAGCACGGATAGGAAATCATTGTATTTCATCACGACAAAAATGAGATCATACAGATCCTCAGGTTGAAGCTCCTGAATGACCTTTACTTCATCGACCGTGTTTTTATGCTGAAAATAATGATGTATGACAACTCCATCTTTCATCAATTGTTCAGCACGCTTACCTCTAGCAAGTACTGTGACATCATTTCTTCCGCGCACTAAGGCATGAGCAAGATAACTTCCTTGAACTCCGGCGCCAAAAACTAATATTCTCATGGTTATATCCCCTCTTTTTTAACAATTGTTGTATTTTGACCATTTGTTCAATAAAGTAAGATTACCAACATCTTTAACAAGTATCTATCGCTAGATCTATCGATTTTGTTGGGTTTTCAACAGAATACAATGGTTTGTTTAAAAAAAGGGGTGTTTCCATGGATAGAAGAACAAAAAAGAACCAAAGAGCCATTATGGATGCATTAATTCATTTAATAGGAAAAAAAGATTTCGAACAAATAACGATTAATGACATCGCAGACCGTGCTGATGTCAATCGAGGCACCATTTATTATCATTACGCGGACAAATACGATCTATTGGATAAATGCCTAGAGGCTCATTTGTATCATTTGATCGAAAGTTGCTCCTCAGAGGATGGCACAGAATCTTCTCCATCAAAGTCTTCATTATTCCGTACACTTACACAAATGGAGAAGAACGCTCTCATTTATAGGAATTTATTAAGCAATAAGGGCATTCCTTCGTTCAGAAACCATTTACAAAAAATAATGGGTAATCAAGTAATGGAACAAATCGTTGGAAATAATAATTTAAACCTTAATGAGTTGAATAAAGAGATATTTGTACAATTTCTGAGTTCGGCGATTGTTGGAGTGATTGAATGGTGGTTAACTCAACAAATGCCCTGTTCTGTAGAAGAAATAACTGAACAGTTATGGTCACTACTCGAACAGAATCAGATGATCCCAGCTTAGGCTGATACGGAGAAATAACTCATCTCAACGGTTGAGATCCGGAGCTACACCTATTGGTGGACCTAGGTGTTTTGGTTATAAACGAGATACAGTCCCCTGAATAGGTTGGTATTTTTCCCCATGTAACCTTCTAGCTACCTACTCGATCTAATATATGTAACGTTACAAAAATTCTAATACTTCTAGTCAAGAAAGCAGGTGAACCCTTGCATACAGATCCTATTGTCGTAAAAGCCCAAGCTGGGGACCCTGAAGCATTCATGCAGTTGATGCAAGAGTTAGAGTTACCTTTATATAGAACTGCACGGTCCATCGTCAACAAAGACGAAGATTGTGCAGATGCCCTCCAAGAGACGATGCTTAAAGCCTTTAAGTCCATCCATACACTCAGAGAGCCCGCTTTTTTTAAAACGTGGATCTATCGAATTCTGATTAATGAATGCAACAAAATGGTCAAAAGCAACTCTAGAGCCCTCCCTTATGGAGAGCTTCCCGACGTCCCTTCCACTTCCAAGGATTATGAGAATATCGAATTATGGGATGCCGTACAAGATCTTGAGGAGAATCTACGGATTGTCATTCTCCTTCATTACTTACAGGACATGCCGATCAGTCAAATTTCCGACATTCTCGAAATTTCTACGGTAGCGGTGAAGACCCGGCTGCATCGTGCTCGCAAGAAGCTAAAGCATTCATCTCAAATCAATCAAGACAAGGGAGTTGCGACATGGTAAACACTAAGCTAGAAGAACAATTAAAGAACTGCCAAAGCTTACTTCCCGATCAGATATCGGATATTACACGCTCCAAGCTGAATGAGACTTACCAAATGATCAGAGAAACCGATCATTCCATTCCCCCCATTCAGAGCAAAATAAATGGATCAAGAACTTTTAATAAATGGTGGGTTACCACTGCAGCCGCTGCAATCCTTGGACTTACCCTCATAGCTTCCGGATTTGTATCGCCCGCAATGGCAGATGCACTTAAGCAAATTCCGGTTCTAGGACAAATCTATTCATTATGGGGTGAGACGAACTTAGATCCCGGTGTTCAACAAGCCGAGGAATTCATCACAAACGTTAACCAAAGCGTGACCCATGGCGATGTGACAATGAACATTCCAACGTTGTTATTTGACGGGACCCGAATTCTTATGAATATAACCACTCCTGGAAACCTTCTGGCTTCGGAGCCCAATTCACCACCTTCCGATACCAATAAAGGTGCGGTGGATACGTTAGAGGTTCTCTATAAAGACCAACCTCTGAACGTAGGTTATGAATTCATGGACGGTGAGACTGCTTCCAGTCTAATCGTTCAGGTTACCAGCAATACTAGCACAAACCAGTCTATTAAGTTCTCTGATCAATTTGACTTGACTGTAAATGTAACGTTAAAGGGTTACGATGACCCCTTCCAATTCGTTCTACCTGTTACAAAATCAACACCCGTTACCGTTCTAACTTCAGAGGAGATCCAGCATTACGAAAACATTAACTTACAGATCAGCAAGTTGGAAATCACCCCCATCACAACGCAGGTATCTGTTGAGTACACAACCAAACCGGGCCAGAGCATAGAAGAAATGCTCGCTTCTATCCCTTCGAAATACAAGGGTGCTAACGGGGGCGTTATCGCTCTTCAATATGACATTGTGGATGAACATGGTGTTCAACTGAAGCCCATCGGTGCTCACCCTCTTAGCGAATCTTATAACATTCGCTTTGAGCCATTCAAGACTCAACCACGTACCGTAACCATTAAACCGTATTTAGTCGTATCCGAAGGTCAAATCCCAGCTGGGGATACGGGACTGGTGGAACACAAAAATATGGTCAAGGGATATATTCCTGAGCTAGAGACTGTATTTTCGGTGCAATAGTTCATCGACGGAGCCATAATTGGCTTCGTCTTTTTATTTATGCCCCATGAAAATGTTCGTCCCAAAAAATCAGTCGCAGAGTACCGGCGGTCATGCCGAGGTCCTGCGACTTTTTGGCGAGCTTTAGTTCATTTGTATTTCGTCGGCCGAGGGACCATAGAGGCCCGGCACCGGAATATCGAGAAGTCGCAAATAAACCCCTAGTTGCGCCCGATGGTGAACCATGTGGTTCAATCCGAAGTTGCGAAGCGCGATCGCCCGAGGTTGGCATAAGATGATAAGGTCACCGTTCCGTAATTTCCATTCCTCACCGAGCGTTTTCTCGTCGCATTCGGCTAACAGCTTTTGAATCTTGACAACGTTAGCGTCGAATTCCTCTAGCACGTCTTCGCGTCTTTCCAATGGTTCCCGCCGAAGCGGCACGGTCGAAAGATCGAGTTCCGGGTAAAGAAGAATTTCGAGTTGCCAGTTCAGCAGATTAGTCAGATGCGTGGCCAACCCGCCCAACGTCATTGATTTCACGTGCGGCTTCCACGTCATATGCTCCTTGGGCAAGCGTTCCAGGATACGACGCGTACTGGCCAGCTCATGCATGACGTCCCCGATAATCAGTTGTTTCACCATAGGTTTTCACTCTCCTCGTTTATATGATATCTACTCTATTGTATACTAGCATATATTGTAAGTTTTCTACCCGTTACTTCAATGAAAACAGCAGGCTAACGCCTGCTCGTTAATGTGTATCATTCAACTAAAGTTCCCCGTTAATGAATTATGGATTTAATTTTAATTCATTGACAAGAAAATCACCTTGCTCTATTTTCATTACGCTCTTTTCTTTTGTATAATCCCAACCATTTTTTATTGTATATTTAATTATACTAGTACAAACACTCGGTTCACATAAGTTGGTGGACCAATTAACTTCCCAAGAAAATAGTATTAAAAAATACGATGTTTTAGTTTTTGAAGGATATATTTTAAAACTTATTGACTCATTTGAAGGCGATTGGTCAATTATGCAATGAAATAAGCACTCATCAATTACGATTTTCTTTACTTCCTTTGTGAAAAGCTTCATTGATTGAACTCCTTTTGTAGGACCATTTTCTTAATTTATAAATTCCACCTTTTCTTACGTTAACCTGCCCGTTCGTATTATGAGATCAACCAGTGCGGTAGACCTTTCGGTATTGAACTATCACGTCAATCTTTCGGAGATAGTTTTACTTATTTCTTCAGGGTTTTTAACATCAATAATTAACTTTGATATTTTAAATTTACCAACAAGAAAATTATTCAAGTCAAAATGAAGGGTATCAACCTCATTATAAAAAAAGTAGAGATGATAACCTCCATTGAATCTAAATAATCCATTTCTTGTTCCTCCAAAAGAAGCACCATAAAGCTTGAAAGCATTTGGTATGGGTCTACCTGTTGTTATCCCCTTAATCGAAGAGTATGGAATTTGCAACCCGTTATCTAATTTAAAAAAGGGCGGATTTCCAAGATCGATATTTAAATGGGTTTCCATTAATTGAATTGTACGTTCCATTCGTTTAGTCCACCATTTCATAACGCTTTAGTATTTTTAAAATATGTTTACATATTATACCATATATAATCTTATTTATAGAATTTATTGAGCTAATTTACCCAAGAACAGAACATGCCTTTTTCCATCCCTTGATCTTTCATTAGTTGTTGAATCCAACCTAGAAAGTGATTGAAATCTGAGTTTGTATTTTCAAAATGGAAAGCTTTCTTGAACTCTTGCCCTCTAAAATCCTGTGCGCGTGCAACGTGCTTGTACTTAGCGATATCTACGCCAACTATTAGCGTTTGAGAAGTGATTTGAGCTATCTTCTCATTTTGGTTATAATTCATATTATCTGCCTCCTGACATTCGAATTCGTCCCTTTCGCTGGCCAGCTTAGGACAATTCTTATGATATCAAGAGGTATTTTATTGTTCAAACGTCATTCTTTCTCATTACAGGAATGCTGCCCGTTACTTCAATAAACAAGAGATAGCTCAACGTTGCATGATCTTCCACTCTCGTGTCCCGTTTAGCGTAATAAACCACGATTTGTCAGTTTACAGATAACTTAAATATCAAAGCCCATTTTGCGTTTTTCAATCGTTCCGGAGTTAAATCAATGGTTTCCCAATCATTCTTATCTGTGGACTGCATCCCCCATACAGCAACCTCGTCATTTTCTGAGACATCCAAGCTTTCATTTAGTTGGATAGTATTGCTTCCTGTATTTCTAATATCACGATCGATGTATGTAATACTTGATGCTGTACCGTTTTTATTCGCAAAAGCTGTTGTGATCTCATACAGTGGTTTACTGCCTTCAATTGAAACTGTCTTAATCGATGCAATAAATTCGCCTTCATAGTCCTTTGTCTTATCTTGTGAATCCTGCATTGAGGTGCCAATGGAACTGTATGTCTTCGTTTTCGTTCCGTTTTCCCAAAGTTCAATTTTAGCAGAAATATCATTTTTGTTTCCGCCGTAATTCAATTTCACTGCACCCGACATCGTGCCAAGAAAAGGTTGGAACTTCCCTGCCTCTCCGGCAAATAAATCGATTGGCTCCACGTGCAAAGCAGTTCCTTTAACTTGTTTTGTTACTGCTGTTTCCGGTTGGTTGGATACATCCTTTGAGCATGAACACAGCATTACAGCAATAATAAGTATCAAACCGATGAGACTTAGCTTCTGCAAAATAATTTACTCCCCTTCTTTTCATATTGTTTAATTTCACCATTAACCAACCCATAGTTAGAACACAATTTTTTAAGTATACTGTCCGTTAGTCATCCATGCAGCGCAAGCGTTGCACCACAGATGATGAAAATGGTTATATTCAGTCAATACTGCTACTACGGCTGGCGAAGAAGGTCGATGAACTATGGTGCCTTAGAGCCCATCCGTTAGTCTGACTCCAACGACCACGGTGCATCACAGATTGTCGCTCCCTTTTGGGAAGCACTCATGGGAGATTAATCCTACTCTGGTTATTGCACCAGCCTAGCCTTTATTGGTTGTAGAAGGAAGTTTGTTGTTTTCCGGTCTGCCTAACTTTATATAAGTACACATAACGCTCAGCTTTTTTTTAAAAGTGCTTTTCTGGGTCTTCTTTTTTATGTTCTTTTACTAGTATTGAGCTAGTTTAATTTTCATGGGAGTTCAATAAGAACAATAATCTGTTTAAGGTGATGTTTATCTATGATTCCCCAACTAACTCCTTTATTTTTGATGATAAATTATCCCAGCTGCTATCATATCCTACATTATACATCCACCCACTAGAACGTAGCCTCTCTCCTAAATAGATGTACTCGGCACGTTGCTTATCGTTTAGGCTAACATCTAAAATTCCGTCACCATACTTAAACTCATTCAAGTAATCGTACAATTTTCAAAGGACATCTTCCTTATTATTATCTTTTTCCATTCCATGATTTAAGATAATTGAATCGATGGCATCATCTAGTTTCTGTGTAACAAGGGCTTCATTTTCCCAATTATTATCTAGCTGATACTGTATAGTTGCTTCAAGTTGCCCTAAATCTCGGTAAATGGCTGAATTCAATAACTCATATTTCAATTCTTGATTTCTGTTAACACGTTCTTGATTTTTAAATAAGGCAACATTCCCGATTAGTGATACTACTAAAATTACTTTAATCCAGTCTGTTTTTCTCATACTTTCTCCATTCACTCTGACTTCTATTTAGGCAAATCAGTAATACTATCCTGCTTGTTAAGCTCAACAGGTCATTTATGATAAATATCGCTTCGGATGTATAATGCTGTTATATTATACCATAACATTACAAAAATGCGTTCAATGCGGTGCGTTAAACTGCCCGTTACTTCAATGAAAACAGCAGGCTACCGTAGCGCCTGCTCATTAATGTGTATCATTCAACTTAAATGTCCCGTTAGCCATACATGCAGCGCAAGCGCCGTACCACAGATGATAGAAGTAATTCCGTTCTTCCATGGGAGTTCAATGAATTACCTTACCAATACCGCTTTCCATTAAAGGCGAAAAATCGAACTCCCTCGGTGCGATTTACCTAATCATGTGTTACCTCATGACTCTCAAGTTCATCATTCTTATTAAAATTGAGTCGTAACAAACTGTCATCTACTCCTAATCCTGCTCTACCTAAGTAATAAACATATTGACGATAAGGTTCATCCAATTTTTGTACGGGTTCTCCAATCTAGGATACAAATTTCTTCCTCTAAGTCAGTTTACCGTTAAATTGGTATATGGATAATGGAGTGTTTAAAGAAATTTTTGTATTTATGCGTATAACTTCCCGTTAGAGCTTATTAAAAGAGAGCAGGATACGTAACTCCTGCTCATCATTGTGTATTATTCAACTATTGTTCCACGTTAGTTCAAATCGTTTGATTGTCCATTTAAGCTTTGAGAGTCTTTGTCACTTTTGTATTCTAAGATATCTCCAGGCTGACATTCTAGAGCCTTGCAAATCTCCTCTAAAGTTGATAATCGAATCGCTTTTGCCTTTCCATTTTTTAATATGGATATATTAGCCATTGTGATTCCAACCCTTTCTGAAAGTTCTGTCACGCTCATTTTCCTTTTAGCCAGCATCACGTCAATATTGATTATAATCGCCATGTTATTCACCTCAGACTGTTAAGTCATTTTCTGATTTTATATCGATGGCTTCTTGTAAAAGCCGTTGAAGAACCGCAGCAAACACTGCGATAACCAATGAAGCAAAAATCATGACTAATCCAATTAGTATGATACCTGGTGCATCGTCCATGTCCGCCATCAGAAAGAAAAGTGGCATGCCTACCACATATAAGATACTTATTGCTATAGCACTGTATTTTATATTCTTTAAAACTCGTACAGATAATCCCGAGAAAGCTTTATTCTTGTCAATATAGCCTAAAAGTTTAAAAGCTTGATATAGAGCAAAGTAAAAGGGTATCGCCGTTGCATACAAGTCGATTAAAACGAGATATTTAATATAAGCATGATCAGGATACAATTCTGCTGCAAAATTCGCTATCTCAGGCACCAAAAATATACACAAAGCAAGAACTGGAATTCCAATAAGAATAACAGCTATCTTTAAAATAAGTGTTGTTCCTCGTTTCATAAAAAGCACCTCACAATTTTTTTATTAATATGAATCTAACATAAATTTTATTGTAAAACAATATATTTTTATTGTTATGTACAATATAATGGTTATTTTCTAAAATATAAAAAGGATTTCTCATTACAAAGAAATGCCTTAAAAAAATAAAAAAAGCCTGAATTATCAGGCCATACTGAACTCATATCTGTATTAATTTGCTCATTCTTAATCTAATACTGGCTATTATAATTAAAGTTTATTGTTTATTCTGAAACTCGGATGATGATTTTCCCAAAAGCTCCTCGGCCTAGATGTTCATATGCTTCAATAGCTTCATTAAATGAGTAAACGGTATCGATAACGGGTTTAATCTTCAATTCTTCAAAAGCCTTGTTCATTTCATCGAATGCTTTGCGGTGACCGACATAGATTCCTTGTATATTAGCTTGCTTAGCTAGAAGTGAAAATAAGTTAACTTCCGCCATCATACTTTTCAGAAAACCAATAATATAAATGTGTCCTTGTAGAGCTAGAGCTTCAATCGAATGATTAATGCTGTCTCCGCCGACAACTTCTAAGATATGCTCTGCTCCTTTACCATTGGTCAGTCTTAATACTTCTTTCTCCCAATCAGGTGTTTTTACATAGTTAATAATTTCTTTCACTCCTAAGGCTCTTACACGTTCTCCTTTTTCATCGCTACTAGTCGTCGCGATAACCCGAGCTCCAAGTGCAGATGCAATTTGAACGGCATAAACAGATACGCCTCCAGTACCTTGAACGACCACAGTATCACCTGCTTTTATTTTTCCATATTCCACAAGTGAGAACCATACCGTAAGGGCAGCAATTGGCAGTGTAGATGCTTCTTCATCAGTCATGCTATCAGGTGTCATGACAGCTGCTGCTTCATCTAAAAGCATATATTCTGCGAGTCCACCATTATTAGGTCCACCCACTGCAGTTGGTGCATAATCTTGGCTTGGAGCACCTTCAACCCATTTAGTATAAAGATGAGAAACTACTCGATCTCCAACTTTAAATTCTGTAACCTCTGAACCTACACTTACTACGACGCCGGCTGCATCTGATACGGGAATAAAAGGTTTACTCATTAAATCCGGCAAATAATCGCCATCCATAATTGACTTATCTCGAAAATTAAGAGATACAGCTTTTACTGCAACTAATAATTGTTTCGGTCCTGGTTGTGGTACTTCCACATCTACTAATTTCAAATTTTCTAGTCCTACACCTTGTTTTTGCCATGCTTTCATCTAAATCAAATCCTCTCTATTTTTCATATTGGAGTAAGTAAAATACTTGCTGTACTTAATGCAATTTCCTTTGTGTTTCAAATACTATCTGTCACCCATCTCGATGAATTAAATTTGTTATATAAGAAAACTATATTTTAACGAATTGCAATATGTCGATATGTGCGTGTAAATAAAATGGATGTATTGCAATATATCAATATGATGCTTTACAAAAAAGTGAATATACTGAATTCAATACGATCTATCAGTATTATTCACCTTTTTGGAGATACGAACCAATCAGATTAATTGCATCTTCGTTTCTTTTGTAATATGTCCATTTACCAATACGAGTAGCTTTAACTAACCCAGCTCGTTGTAAAATAGAGAGATATTGAGATGCAGTAGATTGGTTCATGTTTAACTTACTAGTTATCTGACTCACACATACCCCTACTTCAACAAGATCAATTCCTTCCTGGGGTGAAAAATGAACTTCTGTATTCTTCAGCCATTCCAAGATTTGAAGACGAGCATCATTAGATAGTGCTTTAAAAATATCGATTGGGTTATTCATGTGATTATTGTATATTAATTATTTGCAATATGTCAAACTATATAATGTTAATATGATTACCATATCATCCTCGTTTGCAGGTTTATTTTCTTTTGAAATAAGCAAAGATCAAAATCCATAGAATGCAACCAAGTAGAATTTCAACGCCACTCTCGTTCAAATGAATCCCATTACCGCTCAGCCATATTCCCGTAAAAAAACCTAACACAATACATAGCACTATCTCAAGCAGTTTGACTTTCATACTATTCTCCTTTAGCGCGTAGATAGAGAGTTTAATGTATTGGTTAAAATTGCATTTTATAATAACATGCTTTATAACTTAAGCAGAGGTGAAGTCGTAACTATCGTCTAGTATATATTGGGAGGTTCACTCTATGGAGTTTAATATATTTGTAGTGGAAGATGATCATGCGCTATTTGAAGCGTTAAAAACAGGACTGGAAGCTTGGGATTTCAGGGTAACGAGACCGGATGATTTCGACGAGGTTATGCGTTCATTTCAGGAACAACAACCACATCTCGTTATTATGGACATCACGCTCCCTAAATTTGATGGTTTTCATTGGTGCAGAGAAATCCGCTCGGTATCCGAGGTGCCTATCATTTTCCTATCCTCACGCGATCACCCCTTAGATATGGTGATGGCGCTTAATATGGGGGCGGATGATTTTGTCCAGAAGCCCTTTCATGCGAATGTGTTATATGCCAAAATTCAGGCAATTCTTCGCAGAACTTATGCTTATGGAGAAGGCCAGACAGATATTCTCGAATGGAACGGTGCTTTGATTGATTTAAAACGAGGCGTTATCCGTAAATCAGATGAGGAAGCTGATTTGACCAAGAACGAATTCTTTTTGTTGATCGCGCTCGTGAAAGCTAATAATACGATTATCTCCCGTCATGACTTGCTCCGTAAGCTATGGGAAGACGAACAGTTCGTAAATGATAACACCCTTACAGCTAATGTTACCCGGTTACGAAATAAATTAGAACCGCTGGGACTTTCAGACGGAATTGTTACAAAGAAAGGGATGGGTTATATGGCCGTCACTTTATAGGAGGATACCGCTATGTTTATCCGTTACATCATAACAAGAAAAAGCTGGATTCTGCTAATTGCTAGTTTACTAGGATTAACCGATGTCCTTATCCTTTTCGAGCAGGGAATTCATGTTGAATTGACTTCTCTTCTTTATTTAAATACTTTATATGTCATTATATTTCTTGTGTTTTTTGTATGGCGTTACAAAAAAGAAACGAAATATATAGCAGCCCTCGCTAAGCTGCAAGAAGTCATGGCCTCGGATTGGATGGAGAGTCTTCCGGAACCTGATAATCATCTGGATCGCATAACGAACGATGTATTACGAGAGGCCTTTTACCAGTTCAAACGTAAGCTTTCTCAATTGAAGGAATCCCAACTGATCGAAAATGATTTCACGGCTTCCTGGATTCATGAGGTTAAAACTCCGCTTACTGCTATGAAGTTAATCTTAGACGCACGACCTAGTGATGCGGGTCTACGTAGAATCGAATCAGAATGGCTGCGGATTCATTTACTTATCGACCGCCAGCTGTATATGACTCGCCTTCCTGCCTTGGAATCAGACTACGCGCTTGAACGAGTCTCGATACAACGTCTTGCGGCAGAAGAAATCCGGGAATTGGCTCCATGGTGTATGGAGAAGAATTTAGAGGTCAGCATCGAAGGTGATGATGCTATGGTCGTTACAGACCGTAAATGGTGCCGCTTCATCCTCCGGCAATTATTGACTAATGCTATTAAATACAGTGCTTCCGGTAAGGCTATTACATTCGTAACAACGATGTCAGAACAAGTGAATGTTATCCTAGATTTGATTGATGAAGGTCCGGGGATACAACCGCATGACCTGCCTCGTATTTTTGATAAAGGATTCACAGGCGAGAATGGAAGAATTCATAATGCTGCTACTGGACTTGGGCTCTATCTTGCCCAGACTGTAGCAGGAAAAATAGGTGTTGCACTCCATGTCCTAGCTGATCAGAGGCAAGGTACGACGATGCGAATCACTTTTACGGATCCCAATGCATTCGAAACGGTTAGACGAGGTCCAGAGGAAAATATACCGTTATAAACAGCCAAGATTATTCTTGACTGTTTTTTTCTGAACATGACAAAACTGTCATCTACCTGTTCAACTCGTCACCCAGAACGTGCGACAAGCCGGGGAGTTCAACGTACACTTAAGCTACAATCAAATTTAGGAGGTTCAACATGAATGAATGGCATGAACAAGAAACAGTCCTTCACGCTCGCAACGTTCACAAATCATATGGTTCAAAGGGCGCTGCTCAACAGGTATTAAAGGGAATCGATTTACGTGTTCTCCGCAAAGAATTTGTAGGAATTATGGGTCCCTCCGGTTCTGGGAAGACAACCTTGCTTAACGTACTGGCGACGATTGACCGGACTACAGATGGGACGATACTAATCGAGGACGAAGATATCTCTTCCATGAACAATACGGCCCTTTCAGCTTTTCGTAGAAATAAGCTTGGATTCATCTTCCAAGATTACAATCTTCTAGATACATTAACGGTTAAGGAGAACATCCTCCTGCCTATATCCCTTAGTAAAATAAGCAAAAAGAAGGCAGAGAGAGAGTTCAACGCCATTGCTGATGTGCTCGGTATCAAGGAACTATCGCAAAAATACCCGTACGAAATCTCTGGTGGTCAAAAACAGCGCACTGCCGCTGGACGTGCCCTTATCCATCAGCCTTCCATCATCTTCGCAGATGAACCTACCGGTGCTTTGGATTCAAAGTCCGCTTCATCTTTATTATCAGTCATGGAAGAGGTGAACCGAGAAAGACAGGTTACCATCATTATGGTCACGCATGACCCAGTTGCATCCAGCTACTGTAATCGTGTGGTATTCCTAAAGGACGGGAAGATTTATTCTGAACTGTATCGAGGGGAGAAATCCAGACAGTCGTTCTTCAAAGAAATCATCGACGTGCAGGCTGTATTAGGGGGCGACCATATTGACAGTCATTGAATTAGCACTCCGTAGCATGCGGCAAAATGTGAAGCATTACTATTTGTATTTCTTCGCTCTAATTTTCAGTATGAGTCTGTTCTTCGTATTCGCTTCCTTGCAGCACGATCAGCAGGTACAATCCATGTTGGATTCAAGTGATAAATTTCTGGTAGCTTTTCAATCTGCAGCCCTATTGCTGATTGTAATTATCGTCATCTTTGCAGTCTCATCTAACCGTATCTTTATGCGCCGGCGTAGCCGTGAAGTCGGATTGTACCAACTCATCGGTCTATCCAAAGGCTGGGTTGCTCGTTATCTAATCATTGAAAATGTTCTTCTCGGTTTAGGTGCGCTACTATCAGGGATTATCTGTGGAGCACTGGTATCCCGTCTGTTTTTCCTAATTCTAATGAAATTGCTCCGCTTGGATGGTATACCTGCCATAGACTTTTCTTTCCCAGCAGCCATCGAGACGGTGTTCGTCTTTGTTCTTGTTGTTGTGATTACTTCCGTTCAAATCGTAGTCATGATCTATCGCAGTTCGCTGCTAAATTTATTTCAAGCTGATCAACAGCCTGATCTATCCAGCAAGCCTCCGTCTATTCCTACGGCCATTTATGCCGTGCTTGGTGTTGTGCTACTTAGCTATGGATATGAATTATCAGGTCGTATGGTAGATGAGCAATTAGTGTTGAATGCATTACTGGTCATGGTAGCAACTATATCAGGAACCTATATATTGTTCCGTGTAACGATCAGATGGTGTTTCTCCTGGATCCGTCGACGGAAACAAGGGCATCTTGGATTGTACAACAGTCTGTCCCTTGCTCCGCTCATGCACCGGATGAAAGGAAATGCCAACTCGCTTACCTTGATTACCGTATTATCAGCTCTAACAATCACACTTGTAACGATGGCCTATTCTTTTTATTACTCTGCAGAGCATGATACCCGCATGGCTATGCCTGATGATTTCGCATTTGAGAATAGACAACTGGATGCACAGAAGTTTACGAGTGAGCTGGAGAGCAAAGGAATTCACTTCAACCATAATACAATCGAAGCGATCCGGACAACGGGAGTGATCCTGAATCGACTAGATAAATCCAGCCGTAGGGAGGGAGATTTGATATGGCTCCCGGCCGAACAGCTTCAAGATGCGGGGAGAAATCTATCCGTACCTTCCGATGGTGAGGCATTACAATACAATGCTGGAGGAATGAATGCATTTGACGACATTGATCTCTCTAAGCGTTATCCCACAAGGATTGAGGTCCAGGCAGTTGGACAGAACGTCAGCTATGCACTAAATGAATTAGTATTGGAGAATATGCTTAATGCCAATATATTCGGAAGTCAGATTGTAGTCTCAGAAGCCACATTAAAGGATATTGAGGCTAGAATGTTTAAAACTTCTGATTTTGAAAAGGTACAGTTTGACACGTATCATATTCCGGACATGACGGAGCTTGCGCTGGCCTCCTCCCTTTACGAGAAATATGAACTAGATGAACATTTCTCATACGATTTCTATTCACAATATAGAAGCGTACTGGAGTTAACGGGGATATTGATTTTTATAGCAGCCTTTCTAGGACTTGCTTTTCTTGCCTCAACAGGCAGTATCCTGTATTTCAAACAAATGACTGAGGCTGAGCAGGAGAAACAGAGCTTCAGGACGCTACGGCAGCTTGGCTTTGACGAGAAGATGCTTATGAAGGGCATTATGCGAAAGCAGATGGTTGTATTTCTTCTCCCGCTGAGTATTGGAGTTCTCCATTCGATCTTTGCAGTTAAAGCAGCTTCCTTTATGTTTATTTCCGACATTACCATTCCTACGATCATTTCCATAGCAGCTTATACTATTATCTATTTCATGTTCGCTCTCTTCACTCTCGGTTACTATCGAAAAGTCGTTAAGAACGCTATGTTGTAACAACTATTATTAGGAGGTTTATTTCCATGAAAAAAAAGTTTATTTTTGTACTAATCGCTATTATTGTTTGCTCGGGCTTATATCTAACATTCAAACGGGACTTTGATCAGTTTAATCCTTTTTATAAAGAGGCAACTGTCTATGCAGTCATCAATATACCTGCCAAGACTGAAGGTAAAAATGAATGGACCCGCTACAGATATAATCTAACTGGTTACACAGCGCAGGGTGAGAAGACAGCAATCACGTTCTCTTCAAGTGAAGAACAGCAACAGGACACATATGTGAAAGTACTTGCCAAAGGTTCTTACACGAAAAGTTGGACAATAATACAAAAGGAAGACATTCCAGATAAGGCATTGAAGTTAACTCAATGAGTTCCAACAGAATGGGTCAACCTATACTGTACTTCAAATAGATAACTTAACTTGGCAATTTGCTAACGATTAGGCTTATACGAAACAAACGAAAGGTTCCATGACAACGCAATGTCGTGGAACCCTTCTCTTCGGTTTCGTTTATATTTATGCTAATAATTTCACTATGACTTCTGGATTAAATATTTTGGTTAGTTCGTCCAATGTGGTTAAGTAGAGTAATCCGTTACCTTCTAGTCGTGGGGAATTACCAAGAGGAATCGTTCGCTTAATCAAAGCCAAAGCGCCAGTTACATGAGGCGTGGCCATAGAAGTCCCTGTTAACGTCGCATACTGCCCATTCAAATAGGTTGATATAATTTCACTACCAGGAGCGACCAAATCTACCTCGTTATTCGAATTCGTGTAATCTGTAGAATTTAGGCTCAAATCAATAGCACCTACACTAATCACTTCATTATAGCAACCAGGATAACCAAATTCATCGGTTCTAGAATCTCCATCACCTTCATTACCCGCTGCACAAACCATAAGAATATTTGCTGCTACGGCTCTTTTTATAGCATCATGTAGTTCAGGCACATCTTCCGGTCCACCAAGTGACATCGAGATGATATCTACTTTTTGTTCTATCGCATAATTAATTCCATTAATAATCCATTCATATTGACCGGAGCCTCTTTTGTTTAATACTTTAATAATTAGCATACTAGCTTCTGGAGCTACACCTACTACACCAGTATTGTTACTAATTGCCGCAATTGTACCCGCCACATGTGTCCCATGTCCGTTATAGTCGATATATACCTCAGGATCTGACTTATCATCATCAGTAAAATTCTTGCCACCTATAATTCTTCCTGCTAAATCTGGATGAGTAATCTCGCAGCCAGTATCTAGTATAGCTACTACGATACCTTTTCCCTTAGATTGATTCCACATCTTGGGGGCTTGAATCATTTCAATCCCTTGTGGAATTTCACTTACTTGCTCCTCCACCGATACGACCTGATAAGGTATTAGCTTAACTTCCGTTTTCATTCTATCTCCTCCTTCAAGAATAAAAGTGAAAATACGTTGGCTGTAACGGTTCTTACTTATTGTTTCAAATTCTAGTACATAGAATTGAAACAATTAAGACTATTAAGTTATCCATAAATACCATTTTATAGAAATAATGTAATTTAATCAATAAATATATTTATTGTTTGTGTACAAGTCTTTCATGTGTACGAACGTAAAAAAACCGCATGAAATGCGGTTTAGGAAAATGAAATGATAGGAGATTTGCTCGGTGAACTAATTTGGCATTGAAGTGTGCTTCGAAATATAATGGATTACTAAATCCCAGTCGTCTTCATGAAGCTCATGCCCAGCACCTTCCAGTGTCAGTAAAACCGCACCAGGAATTTCGTTAGCAAGATTCTTCCCGTGTTCATACGGAATAATGGGATCTTCAGTACCGTGAATAATCAGTGCGGGCACCTTAATTTCAGCCGTTCTAGACAGATAGGATTCACCACCTGTCACCAAGGCGTGATTACTCATGCTGGCTATATTGTTACTTCTTGCAAATTCCCTTTTAGCCAAAATTCCAACCTTTTCCTCATTAAAAGAATACTTTGAACCTACTAGAATTCTTGATCTACCAATAGTAAATTCAGCTACCGATTGTTCATTTGTCCAATTTATAACTCCCATATTCGAGAAGAAATCCATAATCCTTTCCTCCATCGGAGGCAGATTCGGAGCAAAATTGGACGTTGATAAGAGAGTAATGGTTAGAACTCTCTCTGGATGCCGGAGAGCTATCATTTGAGTCAACATACCGCCCATGGACATGCCTAAGACATGCGCTTGCTCAATCTTATAAGCATCCAATACTCGTACGGCATCATCTGCCATGTCTTCGAAAGAATAACCCGGTTGACCAGGTTCGTAAGTTGTAGAACGTCCAACATCACGGTTATCATAACGAATGACATAATGCCCTGCATCTGCTAACCGCTGGCAGAATTCTTCCTCCCACCATATCAATGAAGATTGGGCACCCATAATCAGCAATATAGCCGGGTTAACGGGTTCTCCGAAATTGTCGATACATATTTCAATTCCATCTACTTTTATTAATCGTTCGTTCATGTAAACTCCTCCAATCTTTGTATATAAAATAAAAACACAGGCTACTTACTTTCCGTATTCAGCCTTACAGTATTTCGATATACCCTTCTGTTCCATGTACGCGAATTCGTTGCCCATCTTTTATGAGTTGAGTAGCATTCTCTACTCCGACAACCGCTGGTAAGCCATATTCACGTGCGATAACTGCTCCATGGGTCATCAGTCCGCCAACTTCGGTAACCAGGCCTTTGATGGATACGAACAATGGTGTCCAGCTAGGATCAGTAAAGGTGGTTACTAATATATCACCAACCTCCAGATCCGCCTCTTCCATGTTCAAGATGACACGTGCCCGCCCCTCTACTACTCCGCTAGAAACAGCTAGACCTACGATGGATTCGGCTGGAAGATTTTCGCGTTTGTACACACCTACAATAATTTCACCATCAGATGTGATCACACGTGGTGGAGTTAGTTTCTTATACAATGTGTACTCTTCTTTTCGCTTGTTGATGATTAGTCTGGTCGGAATTTTTGCTTGCTGCTCGACTAGACAACCCGGGTCATCCCGTTCATGTGTACCTACGACCTTATAAAGTTCTTCAAAAGTCAGAAAGTAAATGTCCTCTTTTTCCTGGATAACGCCAGCTTGTACAAGTTGTTCGGCTTCTTTCAATAAAGCTTTTTTATAAACGAAGTAGCGGTTAACCATACCGTATTTGGGATATTCCCTATAACCACTTAGATTCCGGATTATGTCGATCATTCGTTTGGTTTCTTTGACTTTTTGCTCACCATTCGGTAATAGTTTTAATCGATCTAATAACTCTTGTTCTTTGTTTAAAGCTTCCTGTCGCCCTTGCTCAAATTTCCGATGGCCCGCATTAGGCTCAAAGTTCTTAATATTACTAAGAATCAAGGGGATAAGCGTGGCTGGTTTTTCACTCCAACGTGTTCTAGTAATATCGATTTCTCCGGCACATCGCATTCCATATTTATTGAGATATTCATAGAATGCCTCTTGGATTTCCTGTCCACCATCCAACTTAATTAGTTCATCTAGAAAGTTATCGTCTTCTACTTGTTGTAAATAATCAATGACTTCTGGATAAGGACGAATTACATCTGCGACATGGAGGAGATCCAACCCCATTTCTGAAGTGATATTCCCTAATACAGATTGTGAAAGCGTATCTGCTGCGTTTATTTCACCTAACCATTGGTTCATTTTCTCATTGATCCATGCTGAAGCATCCATAGCAGCCGTAATCACACTCATACTTTGCGGGTCAAATAGAATCTTCTTTAATTGTTGGATATCTTCCAGAATAAAATCAACTAACTCAACTCCTGATTTCGATTGAATGTTATATTTCAGCTCTTCTATCGAAGTTTGACTGCTCTTAATCAAATTAGAGACACGGGTCGGATCGTTTTCTAGGGGTGCTGGATCACCTGCAGACGATGTACCTTCATTACTTTTATTGGGGCTTGGTACTTTTTCGGCATCTGGGGTCGTTCTTATAAAATTTTCTCGCCCAACGATGGTCAGGAGTGCGTCTTTGATGAGCGGATCTGATTTCCCCAAAGCTTCTATTATCATGTCTCTACTACTAGGCGCACTAAGCATTGGTGTGACATTAACAAATAACCTTCCACCTGCGCTTCGCATGGGTGCAGGAGTCGTTAACAGGTAAAAGGACAATCCGAGAGGTTTCATGGGATCTGTCATCATTTGTTGATGGCCTACAGATACATAGACATGATTGTCTTGATCATGACCTTCAGGGATCGGGTATAAAGTCGTGATAGGCCGGCTCTGGACAATATAAAATGCATCGTCAACTAAACACCATTCGATATCTTGTGGCTGACCGAAATAAGCTTCGATCTGTCTTCCTAGGTGTGCTAATTTTAAAATTTGAGGTTCAGTAAGTGTTTGAGCCTTTTGTTGATCGTGATCGATCGGCCGGGTCTCTGTTCCACCTTCCTTTAGCCCATAGATCGCCAATTTTTTAACAGCTATCCTCTTATCGACGATTACCCCTTCCTGTACCTTATAACAATCCGCAGACACCAAGCCAGAGACTAGTGCTTCTCCAAGTCCAAAACTGGCATCGATCGATAGTAACTTTCGGTTAGAAGTAATCGGATCAGCGGTAAATAAAATCCCTGATGCTTGCGGGAAAACCATCCTTTGAATGATAACGGATAAATAAACCTGACTATGGTCAAATCCATTCTGCATACGGTAGATTACCGCGCGTTCCGTAAATAGTGAAGCCCAACATTTGCTGATATGCTGTAAGATGGCTTCAATGCCAATGATATTTAAATAGGTGTCTTGTTGACCCGCGAAAGAAGCATGTGCTAAATCTTCAGCAGTCGCACTAGACCGCACGGCATAGGCATGTTCATCCCCCATCCGGGAGAGATCGTGAGTAACTGCTCTCACAACATCAGATGGAATTTCTGCTTCCATAATAATTTCTCGAATCTTCCTGCTGATTTGACCAATTTGTTCACGATCTTCAACTTGTAGCATGGTTAGTTGATCCAGCAAAGCATAATACATTTCGTTATGTTCGAGGGCTTGTTGATATCCCACGGTTGTCACACAAAATCCTTCAGGCACTTGAATTTCTTCAATTTTTGATAATTTCCCTAAATTCAACCCTTTTCCGCCAACAAGCAATAGTTGCGAATGTTCCACTTCCTGAAAGTCGAGAACCAGCGGCCTCATTGAACATCTCTCCTAATCCTTAATAAGAGCTTTAGTGGCATGTACATTTAGTGTGGAAGATCATTATTTATGTAAATATATATATCATCAGATACAAAAGATTATATCATCGCGCCTGATGACATGAAACATGTAAGAACTAGCTTTCTCCAATATAAAAAAATCACCTCTATGTTTAACCAAAGAGATGATTTTCTTTTCTATCAAACTTTATTATTTTTTTGTTGAAACTTGATCCACTATGAAGCAGTTTCAAACTGACTATTATATAAATTGGCGTAGAATCCATTCTGTTCAAGAAGTTGTTCATGGGTTCCTGTTTCTAAAATGGTACCATCCTTCATTACGAGTATTGCATCAGCATTTCTGATCGTTGATAATCGATGCGCTATTACAAATGAAGTCTTTCCTTTCATTAAAGTATCCATTGCTTGTTGGATGAGCATTTCAGTACGAGTATCTACGGAACTTGTTGCCTCATCTAATATTAACAACGGTGCATTTGCCACGATCGCTCTTGCAATCGTAATCAACTGTTTTTGACCCACAGATAACGTGATGTTCTCATCTAATATCGTGTCATAACCTTTTGGCATAGCTTGTATCATATGATGAATACCAACTGCTTTTACTGCTGTCTCAATTTCTTCTTGTGTAACATTCTGTTTAGCATAAGCAATATTGTCTCGAACAGAGCCTTCAAACAACCATGTATCTTGAAGAACCATACAAAATTGATCATGCACCTGCTCACGCGTCATATCTTTAATAGAGACGCCATCAATCTTAATTGTACCTCCGTTTACTTCATAAAAACGCATGAGTAAGTTCACAAGGGTTGTTTTACCTGCCCCAGTCGGACCAACAATCGCGATTTTTTGACCCTCTCTCACATCTATTGAGAAATCTTTAATTATGATGTTTTCATCATATCCAAATGATACGTGATCAAATGATACATTCCCTTTAATAGTTGGAAGAACAAGCTTTTTACTAGATTCATCTTCTAACTCTTTTTCTTCTAGAAACTCAAATACACGTTCACTTGCAGCTGCAGTAGACTGTAAACTTGTTGCTGCTTGTGCCATTTGGGCTAATGGCTGAGTAAATAATCGAACATATATCATAAATGCTACAATGACACCGATAGAGATTGATCCCTTTGTTACTAAGATTCCACCTACTACACAAATAGCTACATATCCAAAATTGCCGATAAACTGCATAATTGGCATCATTAAACCTGATAAAAATTGAGACATCCATGCATTATGGAATAACTCATTATTGACTAAATGAAATTTCGCCTTAGCCTTTTCTTCTCCATTATATGCTTTTACGATTTGATGCCCTGTAAAATGTTCTTCAATATGACCGTTTAATTCACCAAGTTGCTTTTGTTGTCCGACAAAATATTTCTGCGAAGTTTTCATGATCAGTGCCATTAAAGCAAAACCAACTAGTGTTGATACTATTCCGGTAATGGCCATAATCCAATTTGTATAAAACATCATACATAACACGCCTACGAATGTAACAACAGATATGACAAGCTGACCGAGACTTGTATTTAATGTTTGACCAATCGTATCCACGTCATTCGTTACACGACTTAAAATGTTTCCGATACTCGTTTTATCATAAAATTTCAACGATAATCGGTTCATTTTGACTGCCAAGTCTGTACGCATTTTTTTCGTGATACGTTGTGTGACTGTTGCCATAATATAGCCTTGTAAATAACTAAATATAAAACTTAATCCATACATTAAACATAATAATAAGCCAATTTTTTTAATCCCATCCAAATCAATACTTGCAAATAATCCTTCTTGTATTTTGTCTGTCAAATCACTTAATAAATGTGGACCATATACAGTAAATGCAGTACCAATTATGGCCAATATTAAAGCAATTCCAATAATGGACTTAAATCCTTGACTATACATCATGAGTTTTTTCATTGTTTCCTTGAAATCATTAGCCTTCTCAGTCGATCCCATTGGAGGAGGACCAAATGCGGGTTCAGCGCTGCTCGATTGCTCATTTACATCTATCTGCTGTTGATTACTCATGTACTAGTTCCTCCTTTGATAGCTGTGAATACGCAATTTCTTGATATGCTTCACAATGGGTCATCAATTCATCATGGGTACCGTTTCCGACAATTCTTCCTTCATCGAATACTAGAATACGATCTGCTTCTTTAATCGTACCAATCCGTTGTGCCACAATGAACGTAATTGAATCATCCGTTGTTTCTTTTAATGCTGAACGTAATTTTCTATCCGTCGCATAATCAAGTGCTGAGAACGAATCGTCGAATAGATAGATTGAAGGCTTCTTATAAATGGCACGTGCAATCGATAAACGCTGTTTTTGTCCACCAGATACATTTTTACCACCTTGCGCGATCATTGCATCATAGGAATTCTCCATCTGTTCTACAAATTCTGTTCCTTGAGCAATAGATATCGCTTCCTCTAACCACATAAGACTCACTTCGTCTTCTTCGGAACCATACATGACATTCGATTGTACAGTGTCTCTAAATAAAAAGGCAGATTGTGAAACATAACCAATCGCATCCCGCAATGTTTTCTGATTATATTTTTTTATATTGTGACCATTGATTAGAACTTCTCCTTCACTAGCATCAAAGAAACGAGGAATAAGCTGAATAGCCGTTGTTTTCCCACTACCTGTTGAACCAATCAGTGCAATGGTTTCACCCTTTTTCGCTGTAAACTGTAAATTCGTTAATACATTTTGTTCGCCGTTTGGATATCGGAATGAAACATTGTTAAATTGAACTTCTTGTATACCACTCTCAAATCCACCTGTAAGCTCTCCATCATTAATGGTTGGGCTTGTATCCAGCACTTCCAAAATACGTTTAGCAGATACTTGTGCTCTCGGAAGCATAATGAAAATCATACTTACCATCATAAATGCCATAATCACTTGCATCGCATAAGAGGAAAATACAACCATATCAGAAAACAGAGGTAATTTATCCATCGCATTGGCATCTTGAATTAAATATGCTCCGATCCAATAGATTGCAACACTCAACCCTGACATAAGTAGCATCATTGAAGGACTAATTAACGCCATTATTCTGTTTACAAATAAATTTGTATTGGTTACTTCTGAGTTAGCCTTTTCAAATTTATTTAATTGATAACCTTCTGCGTTATATGCACGAATGACACGTAGCCCTGTTAAATTTTCACGTGTAATTCGATTTAAATTATCTGTTAGGGTTTGAATAACTTTAAATTTCGGAATGGCAACTAGGACTAATACAATAATCAACGACACAAGTAATAAAAGTACAACACCAGTAGCAGCTGTCCATTCAAAGTTTTTATTGTATATTTTGATGATTGCCCACACCGCTAGAATCGGTGCTTTGATAATCACTTGTAATCCCATTGCGACAATCATTTGAATTTGAGTAATATCATTGGTTGAACGCGTAATCAAGCTCGGCGTAGAGAAATGGTTCATTTCTGCCAGTGAGAATGAAATTGTTTTATCAAAGACCATACCTCTAATTCGTTTTGCTAAGCCTGCAGCAATTCTAGCAGCAAAATAACCAACGATAATGGCTGCAATCATACTCCCTACTGCACATACCAGCATCATCAAACCAGGTTGCCATAAATCAGAGACCACTGTACTCTCTGTCTGTATAAGTAATGTAATCTCAGCCATATAATCAGGTAACTTTAAATCTAGCCAAACTTGCATGATGATAAATACTAAACTAAGACCAACAGACAGCCACTCTTTTCTCGTTAAATACTTTAAGATTTTTAACATAAGTGCTCCTTTACCTTCTAGTATAAGATATTTTGTTATAAAAAAAGCAGTCGGTTAACTGCTCTAAGGGGTGAAAAATTTTTTAGTCAGCTGAACAAATTGTTCGGCTTCCTCGATAGTAAACTTTTCTAGATCTTTCGTTAAACGATCAATAACTTGTTTCTTTTTACTTTGTGTTATTTCATTTCCGAGTGCAGTTATATATACCAATACTTTTCGTCCATCAGACGAATCCGTTCTCCTTTCTATATATTTCTTTTTTTCTAATGTCTTTAGTGCTGCCGCAATTCGCCCCGTTGTCAATCTCAAATAAGTACTGAGCTCTCCAGCTGACACACCACCATCCTGATGAATTAGATAAACAAGAATCCCCAATTCTCCTCTAGAAAATTCCATTGGATGTGGTAGCGGTGGTATTGGTCCATTTCTCACCGTTTCCATAAATTTTAAAAATTCTTCTGCTAATTTTTGATAACTCAAATTTGATCACCCGGTTTCAGAATGAATTTATCTTACACTAAAAGATAAGTAGATGCAAATTAATTGAACAGTTCTCATGTGTCTCCCGGGTACAGTTCATAGATTGTGGACACCAAGTTTGCAGAATTGGTACGGAACACTTGGTTCGAATCCGTCCAGGCTGACTTCAGAAAATACGAAGCATGAAACTGCCATCCCTGATGAGTTGGATTAAATTCCATTTGAATTTCGCGTCCCGGTCTGCCTCGGTATACTCTAGAACCCGGCTTACGCCAGCTGCCTATTTGGGTGATCCTGTCCGGATTCTGACCAGTGATATAGGTAAACCTGTTATTATATGCAATGTTCTTCAAATGAAACTTTGGACATCCTACTGCAAATACTTGAATATGTTGAAAGCCGTATTTTTCCTCCAAATCAATCCCTGTCCGATAGGCAATCACACCTCCGGCACTATGCCCGATAAGGATTACCTGATCCGACACTGCTGCATGCTCGCGGATGATTTGCGATACGTTAGTTACCCGCTTAGACTGGGCATGGGTTAGGTCATAACCAACCTGAGTAATTTGTCTTGCCAGTAGAGGGATTAACGAGGAACCCGTAGTGCCGTTTGCAATTCCAAAGGGAAAGATTATCACAACTTTAACATCTTGATACCTTTTCGCAATCTCACTGGCAGCATCTTCAAAATTATTGAGATACGTTAGTACACCGGCTAAAAAACAAACCACCGTGCGGCACTTAGATGTACATGTGCTATGGGAGGATACGTATGTCTCGATCATGATTTCCTTGTCCCCTCCTTTTGATGAACTAATACTCCCGAAATAAACGGAAGGATACGTATATGACAACCTCTCTTTCCATATCTTTTGTAAAAATGATATCCAAGTTCCAAAATAAATCATTGAAATTTTAACTCTGAAATATAGATTACGACACTTGCTAGTATGATTTCAACAACAACAAAAAGTATACAATCATGAATGATTGCATACTTTCGGTACATGCATCCCTATCTACTACTTATCCTTCCCACCGACTACGATGGTAAGTGTGGCGTAATAGGTTAGATTCTGTTGCGCCTCAGGAGATATATAATTGTTATTTTTATTCTTATATTTATCAAGAATTGTAACAACCTTCTTCATAGATTTAAGGATATCCTTATCTGAAACTTTATCTAAATCCCGCTTCATCTGCTTCATAAGTTGGCTTAACTCCTTCTGGATAGCCCCCTTCAATTCTCCTGATGAACTATATTCCTCTACTAAAGCATCCATGATGTTTACATGAATTGAAACAGAGGGGGAGAATGGTACTTTAGACCAATCCATGTCGGATGCCAAGTAGAAACTTGGATAGGATGGCTGATTATAGCTTGTGTTCTGACGAGCAATTCCTGTACGATACTGCGCATCGTGCATTAAAGTATACAACTTATGATTCGTAACCTCGGTGCTTACATACATCCGGATAGCAGAACTATCGGTTGTACGGACTAACATTTCCTCTCTCCAATCACCATATAGATCAGCGACGAGTGATGGTGTTCCCTTCGTATGATTGTTTGTTCTAGTATCTGTAGCTGTAAGAAGGACGCCTTTGGTCCAATCTTCGATCGTTGGTGTTACTTCTAATGCTCCATTGACAATCTGGGTCGTCATGTCTGCTGACCATTTAATATTCATATTTGTACCTGGAATTTTCGTGTTGATCTGTTGCCCAGTAGCCGTCCATAGTCCAACAGCCCACGTCTCAAGTCCACGTTGGGATGGATCAACATCCCCGATTATTCCACGACCCGTATCTTTCCCTGTATAACCACCATAAATAACTTCACCAGTCTTCGCATCACGTAAAGTATAACCATAAGGTGCCCAACTGGCCCCCTCATGTACCATAAATATCTCCTGTCCAGGACGGTCGGGATCAATATCCGCAACATGAAGCGCATCCCCATGACCTAATCTAGCTATCGTACCCGGTGCTGCACTTTGAGGAGGCATAACATCCATCGAACTGTACAAAAGACTACCATCGTGATCAATTGTTGCAGAACCGTATACAATTTCATCCTTACCATCGCCATCTACGTCTGCTACACTCAATGAGTGTGCCCCCTGCGTCGTAAGGGTTGCAAATTCTGGGTCTGTTCCATCCCTACCATGTGGTCCATCATTAAAGGGATTACTCATCGGAGTCCAGCCACTGTCTACATACCAATGTTCCTTGAGCCGTTTTCCATCCCAACTATAAGTTACCATTGTTGTTCTAGTATAGTATCCCCGAGCAAATACTGCATAAGGTATTTCCCCGTCTAAATAAGCTACACCTGCAAGAAAGCGATCTACTCGATTGCCTGGTTCGATACGAGCCATCGCATAATCTCCCCACATTAGACCATCGTCATGCCGCCCTGGCTTATACGGAGCTGTCTGCAACTCCTTACCCGTCGCACCCTCAAATACCGTAATATACTCAGGCCCATTGACAATAAAACCTTCAAATTCTCTGAGTTTATTTTTATCGCTTCGGCTCGGAGCATAGACATCCATGAAATAATCCGTGAGGCTTTCCGCATCTGTTTGTGTAAGCGGGTAACTATACTTTTTCTCGATTCCGAAGCTTTCTTCGATTGTGGTTGGCCAGTGTCCATTCAGAACTTCTTCATGCTTATCCCAGTTCTTGAATATTTCAACCATATGGTTGTAGTAGTCTTCACTACTCATCCTATAATCATCTTGATGACTATAACCAGCCTGAATATCCTCTTTTGGCATCGTGACATATTGCTCTGAACTTACTTTCCCTGCGTTATCATATGTTATTGTTTTAGTATCAGGAGCTGTCTTGAGAATCATTTCTGTTTTACCATCCCCATCATAGTCGTATACCATAAATTGAGTGTAGTGGGCCCCCGATCTTATATTTACACCCATATCAATTCTATATAGAAGGGTTCCATTTATTTTGTAACAATCAATATAAGTCTCTCCGGTATATCCTTTCTGGGATACATCCTTAGAATTCGATGGCGCCCAGCTTACAAATAGTTCGTATTGGCCATCCCCATTCACATCCCCAACACTCATATCATTCGCTGAGTAAGTGAAACTTTCACCTACAGGAGTCACACCGTCCGCTGGTTTCTGAAGTGGCATATCGTAGTAGTTATTTGCCCAAGGTGATATCATTGCACTTTGCTCTGCTTCCCTTCCATTAATAACCGTGGATACAGAATACTTCGATTGCATCGTTCCAGTTGCATCTAAATAATTAGTACTATCCTTAACTGTGGCAATCTTGACGTTATCCCGATAGATATTGAAGTCTACGCCTGTCAATCCAGTCGTCGAGTGACCCGTTACTTCATGGCTTAATAATCGCCAACTCAGAAATATACCATCCGATGTTGAAGCCGTGATGAGTCCCCTGTCTAGGTTTTCTAATTGTATGCCCCCATTCATCTCTACATCTCGGTTTGGTTTAGCATCCACATTAGGTATACCAACCATGCTAACCAATAGAATTACTCCGAAAGATAGCAATAGAAATTTACTAACGATGCTCTTCTTTCCCATTTTTCCTGATCACCTTCTCCTTCTTTTTTTAAGACAAGACATTCTCGTTCATTCGAGATTTTTGAATACGCTTTTAAATCGTCGTGAATTCACCTCCAATGATGTTCAGTTCAAATTCTGCTCACTCGTAATTCATCTCTATTGTACCGTTCCTATACGGACGGAAATATTCAATAAACAGTTGTTTTCCATTAAAAGTCAGTGTATTTTCGCGAATACAAGTGTGATGAGAGTAACATAAATTAAGGCACCCCTAAGGAGTGCCTTAATTTATACTATGGATCATCAGTTATCCGTTCAAGTCAACGGTATGGTTCAGATCTGATTCATCAGATCCTTTTCCTGTAATTTTCGAGAATAGCTGCTTCACCATCTTCGTTTTACTTCCCGTTTCCCAATATTCAGCCGACTCCGCTTTTATTTTTATCAGAACGAGATTCGGATCATCGGGTGTCGTCTCCAGCAACTTCTCGTAAGCAATGTTCCAGAATTCTTTTATTTTGGCAGGACTCGATACCAACTCTGCTTCTCCTCGTAAAGATACGTAGGACTTATCTACATATGCTACATTTACACTTCGATTTCGGAGGAGTTCCTGATATTTGTTAGTGTCTTTTTTCGTCAAGAACCACAGGTCACCGTCAAATTCAACTTCTTGTGTCTTCATTGGTCGTGATACCAATCCTTGCTCCGTTACCGTCGTCAGCATAGCTGTGTCGATCCCTTTAATCAAATCTCTGACGGTCTCAATTGCTTCTTGGTTTGACAATGAATGATTCGACATGTGTTCACCTCATTTCGTTTTTTATCCTCTTTATATCTTTTCCAATTCATAATCTTATTATGATAACAAAAACAAAAGACACTAACCCATGAAGGGCCAGTGTCAAGTCAAAACTCATACGTATTCTCTTATTGGAAGTCTGTATATGGAATAACAAACTCCGGCATTCCTTCCGCATAGGAAGTGTACTCATTTTGTGTAAAGTAGATGACAACTCCATTGCGATTAAGGAAATAATCACGATCCGCCTCTATCGTCTGGAAAGGAGGATTCAATGGCAAATTGCGACTTTTAACCTGAGATTTAATCTTATTGTTAATAATCGATACATACTTCTCATTGTTATTTGCGACCTCTTTCAATGAGATTACATCACCAGTTGCTAGGTCGAACGTATAAGGAATACGGGCAGTATCCCCATGAGCTCCCCCAGAATAGATATGGTAATCGACGTATAGACTCAATCGACCCTGTTCATTATAAGTTACCGTATAATGACCCTCGAAGCTCGGTTGTCGAATCGTAGCTTTTGGATTATCGGCTAAGATTTGATTGTTACCGGCTACAACCTGATCCATTTGCTTCGAGCCAGCTGCGATATTCCTATCCGCTTCGTTCTTCAAAAATGTATTTATTTTCTGCTGAACGGCAGTATTCTCATAACCCGAGATAACCGGATAATACACAAGCAATGACTTGCCATCTCCATCTGCGCCGACTACTTCTGAGTTAATCTTCAGCTTATTCTCTTGAATTGCATGAATTCCAATCATTTTGGTGGCTTGCTCATAGGAAACAGCATAACCCATCCGCTCTAAAACGAAGCGAAGCGGCAGGTAAGTAGTATTGTCTTGAAGAATTGGTTCCGCTCCATAGACAAGCTGCTGCCCGTTAAGTGTGGTTGCTGTATTCTTTAGGTTAATCTGTAGTAACCGGTTTCTACCCTCAATGTTAACCATTTGGGTTGCCTTCACATAATTCGTACTAATACCTAAACTGTCATTAAGATGGCGTAACGCAATGTAGGTTGTGTTATTCTTATTGATCGTATTAATATTCGTGCGAGTTCCTTCTATGCTAAACGGTGTTGTTATCGTCTTAAGCTTTGAAATAGTAGTTGCTGCAGCTACATGCTCAGCTGGTAATGACATCGCCATAGGCGCCGCCAACAGAGTTGCAACAAGTGTAGCCGTAAGTAAATTTCTTTTCCCTTTATTCATTTTCAATTTACAACATCCCTTTCTCGTGGAGTTACTTCCATATAGAGGTATAATCATTAGTTACCCTCTATAAACGTTAGGGAATCAGGAAATGTTGCAAATACTAGATAAATATACTAATTCCATTAGAAAACTAGAAAAGGTACAGCCAGCGATTTGGAAATTGTGCACGCTAAGCAAATTCCAATATAATTAAAGCCCAATACCTGTATGAATAGGTATTGGGCTTCTTATATCTTAGGTGCGCTCTTACTATTAGTTCTTACAAGGTAGTAATAATCGGTCCATTCTTCGTAAGAATAATCGTATGTTCGTATTGAGCTACATAACTTTTTTCTGTTGCATAGGTCCAGTTATCTTCTTTTTGGAATACTTCCTCTTCAAGTGTAGAGATAAATGGTTCGAATGCGATAACCATTCCCTCCTTTAACAATTCATCATCAGAAGTATCATTATAATTATAAATGTGATCAGGCGCTTCATGGATTGAACGTCCAATACCATGTCCTGTAAGGTTCTTAATTACCGTTAATCCATTCTGTCTTGCAGTTTGGAAGACTACTTTTCCCAATCCACTTTTTTTAGAACCAGGTTTGGCTTTCTTAAGACCTGCTTCAAATGCCATTTTAGCAACGTCGCATATCTTCGTTAATACTTCTTCTCCTTCGCCTACTACAACCGAGATTCCTGTATCTGCGAAATATCCGTTTTTGGAACCAGAAACATCTATATTTACTAAATCCCCTTCATGAATAACCCGTTGACCCGGAATACCATGTGCTACTTCTTCATTAACACTAATGCAAGTATAGCCAGGGAAATCATATTCACCTTTGGGTGCTGAAACTGCACCTGCTTTCTCTAAAAGCTCTCCGGCTATATCATCAAGTTCTTTGGTTGTTATACCTGGAATTGCTCTCTGTACCAATTCGTCTCTAATAGAGGCAACAATTTTGCCGATTTCTTTCAAACCATTAAAATCTTCTTCTGTTTTTGCTATCATCGTATATCCTCACTTTTTAAAATATCTTTTAATTAGTATCCATTTATAATTCTAGCATAAACGGAGCCGTTTTTCCTTCAAATGAACTGCCTGTTGCTTTATGTTACATTCTCCACAATCTCTTCTCTATATTATCATAAATATCGATTTCCTTTTCTAGAAAAGTCCCGACAATGGACGTTTAAACTCCTTCCATTTATTCGTTACCCTTTTCTCGGCGTCGGGTGTAATGGCGCATGGCGCAGCATCGGATACGTGGCAAATAATGCAGCCAGACTCACTGCCCCTACGCACGAAGCGATCACCATCGCACTCATCTTGAAATTCGATATCCAGTCGAACAAGGCCGTAATAGTGCCTCCATAATAAAGAAATATGCCTGCGATCATTACAATCATGAGCATGATAACGCTCCGTGTAAATCCTACCCGATACACGATGGCATAGCCGAAGAAAGAAAGACCGAAGCCAACCATGCCCACCATCAGATCTATCCACAAATAGGTGAAGAAATGGTACTCCCCAAAAAACAATCTCGCAGCATGCATAATCCCTGCATCTACCGAATTCCATTGATAGACCGTCAATAGCACGTATTGGCATAAGTTCAGACATAATATGCTAAAAATAACGCCTATCAAACCAATGCCGTAGAAAGCTTTAAGGAATTGTTTCCGCGTACTACCCATCCCGATCGAGATCGCAAAGAGGGATTTGAATCCGAAGAGGCAGAAAAAAGGGATAAAGAAATAAGTCGGCCCGGATATCGAAGCAAGTGTTTCCCTGTCGAGATCAAAAACCAAGCCGACGATGATCCATACGATCGTTAACGGAACAGTAATGAACAGCAACAAGAGTTTAGCAAAATACCAGCCCGCATCCTCATACATCAACCGAAATACCGCGCTCCTTGCGTTCATACGTATACCCCCACATCTTCCGTTATATTTAGCAAATAATTTTGCAAGTCCGCTTTCTCAATGGTAAGCCCATGAGCTTGCGCTTGCTCCTTCCATTGCTTCGAGTATGGAGCGTCGAGCATCACCCTGATTTTCGATCCCATCGTGCTTTGCTCCAGCACTTTATGACCGTCAAGAACGTTTGTCACCGCGCTCCGTTCGCCAACCAACCATATACCTTGCTCGCGGAACTCGTCGATCGGTTGATGATGTAGCAACTTGCCCTTGTGCATAACGATCAACGATTCGCAGATTGCTTGGACTTCTTCAATATGATGACTCGAAATCAGAATTAGACGAGGAGAATCCTCATGGCTTTCTCTTAATGCCTCATACAGTTTTCTCCGCATCCCGGCATCCAGACCGTTCGTCGGCTCATCAAGTATCGTTACGTCAGCATGGCTAGATAACCCGATAATAAACTGTAGCGCAGATTTCATCCCTTTGGACAGTTTGGAGACTCTCTTCTTGCGGTCCAATCTGAAAGTTTCGACCAGACGGTCTGCCGTAGCTTGATCCCAGTTGGGATTGAAATATCGACCGAAACGTAGTGCATCCTGTACCGTCCATATCGAGCTGAACGGATGATCCTCCTGCATGTAGCAAACATGCCGAACTACCGCCGGGTTACCGTAAGGTGCCGAGCCCATAACTTGAACCGTTCCGCCGTGAGGTCGTTGATGACCGGCCAGTAGTCTCATCAGCGTAGTTTTACCAGCACCATTGCGACCCCACAACCCTACGATCACCGGCTCCTTCTCCTCGAACGATACTTTTTCGAGAACGGGTACGTTATCGTACGAATATGCGACTTCGTTTACGTATAGCATCAATACTCCTCCTCCTGTATTAACTGAACGACCGATTCCTTGCTTAATCCGATTCTCTTCGCTTCTTCCAACAAGGGAAGGATGAACTGTTCTCGATAATGAAGCTGACGTTCCTTCAATAATTGAAGCTTCGCTCCACTCTTTACAAAAATGCCTATTCCTCTTTGTTTATAAATAATTTCTGCATCCACCAAAGCCTCGAGACCCTTGCGTACTGTCGCCCGATTGATGTTATAAAAGCGTGACAATTCATTTTCGGAAGGAATTTGATCCTCTTCGTTCAATTCACCCCCCACGATTTCGTCCATCATCATTTGGGCAATCTGCTGAAAGATTGGTTGGGATTCATCCAATGTCGGTTTCATCTAGTACCTCTTTTCTCTAAAACAATTGACGTTGAACGGTTGGTTACTCATGTAATCAACTATATATGATTTGGCAATTATTGTCTATCACCACTGCGGCCCAAATAAATGAAAATAACCCTCTACCTCATGAAGAGGCAGAAGGATGCAGAATGTGCCACGAATACGACCGAGCCCGAACCTTCGCTTGGTCACACTGAACTTGCTCTCAATTATGTTTTGCTCAGACGCATCCATATAATAGCTTCGACGTATTACTCTCGATAAGTGACTTTGATGGTGAGGAGGATAATCTTTAATGAGTATGAACAGAAAAGAAAACAGCAAAATAGGAAGCCAAAAACTCTATTCTCGACTTCCTATTTTGTTCATAATAAGCTAATATAATTCCTTAATTTTTGTCAGATCTCCACTACATAAAGTTTCGAGGTTATCAAAAATTTGACGAGCAGGCCAATCCCACCATTTAATAGTAAGGAGATAATCGATAAGTTCATCATCAAATCTTTTCTTAATAACTTTGCAGGGATTTCCGCCTACAATATGGTACGAGGGCACATCTTTTACAACGACAGAATTGGCTGCAATGATAGCTCCATCACCAATATGCACACCGGGCATTACGGTGACATTTTGACCAATCCACACATCGTTTCCAATGACAGTGTCACCTTTAAGAGGCAAGTCTGTCAGCGTTGGAGTCGATTTCTCCCATCCATTGCCCATAATATTAAAAGGATAGGTAGTGACACTGCTCATTCTATGGTTTGCACCATTCATCACAAATTCAATACCCTTTGCTATTGCGCAGAATTTTCCGATAATCAGCTTATCTCCAATAAATTCATAGTGATGTGTGACACGCTCTTCAAAGTTTTCAGCACCGTTTATATCGTCATAATAGGTGTATTCACCGACAGTAATATTTGAGCGCGTTACTACGTTTTTAATATAGCATATGCTTTTAATCGCTTCATTTGGGTAGATTGCATTAGGATCAGGTCCATATTTCATAGAAAAGCCCTCCTTTGTGTTATAAAAAAACGAGGCTAAGACAATAAATAATGCCCATCATGAACGTAATTCAGACAATAAAAATTGATGTAATCTCTCAATACCCAACTCGATATTATCTTCGCTGACGTTGCCGTATCCTAATACAATTTGATGGCGACAATGGCCTTTAACCAAGCAATAATCTTCTACAGTATGTACTTTCACCCCGTACGAAACGCTATGATGCCAATCCACATGATTCATTATCTCCGGAAACTCCACACGTAGATACATCCCAGCCTCGTCACCTTTCACCACGACATGCTCCCCGAAATGTCGCATCAATGTATTGATTAACAAGCTACGTCGATTCCGGTAAATCTTTTTCATCTTATGAATGTGAAGGTCTAATCGACCATCCCGCATGAACCGAGCAAGCGCAATCTGCGGAACGGTAGGGGTACGGTGATTCAGCTCCTCTCTATATTCCACGAATGGTTGTACTTGGTGTCGAGGTAATACCAAGAAACCTAGACGAAGACCGGGGGCAAGCGTCTTGCTGAACGTTCCCACATAAAAAACTCTATTTGGAAGCAGCGAATACAGCGGCGGTATGGGGACACCCTTCAGACGGAAGTCTCCATCGTAATCATCTTCGATGATATAGGAGTCGGCTCGCTCCACCATACTTACCGCATATTGTCTTCTTTGAATCGATAATATGCTGCCGGTTGGGAATTGGTGGGATGGTGTTAGAAGAAGTAAATGCCCGTTCATAATCATATCAAGTTCATGCAATTTCATACCGGACTCGTCAACATTCACTGGCTTAATCCGATATCGAAACTGATTAAAGATGTGACGAGTAAAATCGATCGTGGGATCTTCTAAGTATATGGAATGATAGCTCCTCCTCATGAAGCTGGCGATCAATGAAATGCCTTCTGAGGATCCGGAGACGATCATAATCTGATCTGAAAGGCACTGCATCCCTCTCGTTCTATACAAGTAGTCCCTTATTTCTTTTCTGAGCTCCTCTTCACCTCGGATGTCCCCATAATCGAAAGTTGCGCTCGTGGAATCTTCTGCCGCTGACTTCAAATATTTGGCCCACAAAGCTCGAGGGAAGATCCTCATATCCGGCGCACCCGTATCGAAATCGATGATCTTCCCACACTCGGATCGAGTCGCTAGGCTCAGAGCGTGACTCTCCATCGCTGAAAGTTCTTCAGAGGAGGTAGTAGCGACAATACCTTTCGCTACATAAGTACCGGAGCCGGCTTGACCGATTAAGTAACCCTCGGCGGTCAGTTGTTCGTAAGCGTCAATCGCTACGTTTCGGGCAATGCCCAATTCTTGCGCCAACTTTCGAGTCGGAGGAAGTCGCATGCCTTCCTTCAGCTCTCCTCTTTCGATTTTATGACGGATTTGGTTGCACAGTTGCATTGTCTTGGACATGGGCGACACGGGTTCAAGGTAAATCCCGAGCATATCTTTCCTCCCTCCTGCCAAATTGGTTCCTTGAAATTTATAATTAATGGCTCTTATTATTACCAATTACCTTTATTATACTGAATTCAAGCAAAAGAAAGGGGAAGTAAAAATGAAAACGAGAAAAATAAACGAAAACTCAGAAATTGAAATCAGTCCGGTCGGATTCGGCTGTTGGGCGATTGGAGGGCCATTCTTGTTGGACGGACTGCCCGATGGCTGGGGAAAAGTGGACGATGCCGAGTCGATCCTTGCGATCAAGGCTGCTTTGGAACACGGTGTCAACTTTTTCGACACTGCCGACGTATATGGAACCGGGCGAAGCGAAGAGGTGATCGGTAAAGCTTTAAAGGGGCGGCGGCACGAGGCAGTAATCGCTACCAAATTCGCATTTACTTTTGATGCTGCAACACGCAATGTATTTTCGAGGGTCGATGTATCTTCAGACTATATTCGTTCAGCTTGCGAGGCTTCTCTCCGGCGGCTTGGAACCGATTATATTGATTTGTATCAAATTCATGCCGGCGGCATTTCGTTCGAGGAGATCAATACCACAGTAGAGACCTTAGAAAAACTTCAAGAAGAGGGATGGATTCGTTCGTATGGTTTCAGCACATCGGATATTGAACGAGCAAAAGTTTTCGCTGAGAACTCTTCTGGCGTTTCCATCCAACACCCTTTCAACGTTTTGCTTGGGGATTCAGAAATGGTCGCACTGTGCGAACGGTATCAGTTAAGCAGTATTAATAACGCTCCGTTGGCTATGGGTCTGCTGAGCGGCAAATTCAATCAAGATTCCCGCCTATCGGCTGACGACGTTAGGGGAAGCAAGCATGAGTGGGTTCACTATTTTAGGAACGGCAAGCCGAGAAAGGAATTGCTGGACGCCCTCGATGCGGTGAAGGAGATCCTTACTTCGGAGCACCGAAGCCTGGTGCAAGGAGCTTTAGTCTGGATTTGGGCGAAAAGTGACAGAACCATCCCGATTCCAGGGTTGAAAACCGTTAAACAAGTGATTGAATCCGCGACAGCAATGACGTTCGGGCCGCTTACGCAGGCGCAAGTGAGTGAGATCGATGATATTATTGAAAACTCTGGATTACGAATCTTTTGACGGGATTAATATAGTTCAATCATCAGTACCAAGGGTTCTATGCTAATGAAGAGTCATGGAACCCTTGGACTATTGAAATTTTTCCGATCTAAAGACTAAATATTCCGCACCTCATACTCAAAGGGTTCTTCACACGAGTAAATGTCATGAAAAAATCCCACATAAGGGATATCGTCTTCCAGACATTTTATTCGATAGGACAACTCTTCATCACACGCTGGATCTTCTCCATTGTTCCGCAGCACTTCGAATGTATCTACTATATTTTCAACGAGGGTTGTTTGAATGAATAATGACAACTTATCCAACATCGAATCATCAATCTCGGTCTCGGATTTGTATCCCTCGAGTACTGTATTAAAATAATCCTCCATAAACTCTCTACGTTTCTCGGCGTCTTGTTCAAATTGTATCCAGCCCACGCCATGTGTCCATAGATTGGCTAGGTCATACATATACCAACAGAAACATGAATTATCGAAGTCAAAAACAGTGATGTTCCCTGTATCAAAATCTATCATATAATTCCCATCGCTGTAATCAAAATGAACCATACCATAAGACTCGCGATTCTTCTCCAGCTCTTCTAAAGTATTGATGTGTTCTACCAGCTTCTTCTTCAGTAGAGATAACGAGTCGGGTATCAGTTTATCGATATATTCTGCATTGTATTTATCACCAAAACTATACCGACAATGGACAGGAGTATATTCTTTCGATAATTGGTGCATTTTTCCCAAGACTTTACCACAGTTATAATAGTACTCAGTAATAGGAACTCCTTCCCGATACTGATAATGATTTTCCACGAGCATTTTTCCCCCGGCCTTTTCAAACAGGCAGACAAAAAAGGTATGATTATTATGTTGTATCTCTTCCAACAGATTCCCATTCTTAGAGGTAACTACATTCGAGACACTGCTGCCATGCTCGTATAAATACCTAATATATTCAACTTCACCCAGAAAATCTGCCCGATTTCGGTCATCTAAGAAGGCAATTCTAATTATTTTTGCCCCAGCGTTCTCCTTCTTACAGTTATAAGCGACATTCCTCCCACCTTCATGTGCAGGGATTAACTTTATTTCATAGCCTTCTAACTCGTACAACTCCGATATTAATGGAAGTAAATGTGCATCACCAATTTTAACAACTTCGTTATAAATCATAGCATCTCTCCTTTTGTTCCATACGGGATGCGGGATGCACTTAATCTTTAACCCAATTGGTTTGAGACATCAAGAATGAAAATATAGATACAGTTTAACAGCTTCTACTGATAAGACTCGAGAGTAAAAATAATTATAAATAAATTATCCCATTATGAATCACTTTGAACCGTTGATAATGAAACGAACACCGGAGCGGCAAAATCCGAAGCTTCCTCACCTTTTGGATTGTGAAGATGGAACAGGAAAGCCTCCCCTGCTTCTGACTTCCACACGATATAATCGTGAATCCCTTCACCACTCGAGACTTGAAGATAGATCTCGGCGGAACCTAGGGGATGTTCGACAAGCTCACCACTATAATCGGATACTTCCCCGAACTCTTTCAACTCTTCTTTTCCTGTAGTCTCAAGCTTCGCTAAATCATAATTTGCAGGAAGCGATTCGATATCGACATTGTATTCTTGGTTGCTGGTAAGAAACAGGCGTCCTTTGGCCGCGTCGAAATCAAATTTATCGAATACGTATAAGGAAAATCCTTCTCCTTGATGCAATGTGGCCGTATATGATTGGTTCCCCTCACCCGTCATCAAATCAAAAGTTTCAGTCTTGGGACGCTTCATATCGGGAGTCTTCTCGTTCTCAGATACAGGAGCCGTGACCACTTCATTATCCGGTGTTGAAGGCTCAGGATTGGCTGCAGGGTCAGTTGATCCAGAGCATGCTGATAGAGTTAGAACCATAACAAAAATCGAGATTTTCATGACAGCAGAATACTTTAGATACACAATTAATCACGCCTTTCTATAGATGTTTTAGTTGGTCCATTGAGTACTGTTGCGGCAACATCATGTTGACTTCGTTATATAAATATGATTATTTATGAGTTATTACCCAAATGAAGGGATTAGAACCGAAAACTCTGGACCCATAAGGTAAAAAACAGAATCTTTCATCAATAATAAAAAAAACCACTGATTCAACTTCAAACCAGTAGTTTTAAAACTTGAATTCATCGGTTAATCCCTTGATCCCTATAACTCTCAGTGCACACCTTAATATTATCCTTTAAAATTCATGCTTATAAGACATGTTTATCCCTCTTATTTCCTTACAACAGGAATCCACATCTCACCAAAAATCAAACCATCTCGCTGTCCCATCTCAACCGTTGTATTGGGTCCCCCGACATAGGCAAAATTCGTTGCTTCCGGCAAGGCTTGACCAAAGGCTATGCCAGCGAGCTTGTTAGTCAACTCAGCAGACGTTTCCCCTTCGCCTTTAACAACAAGATAGTCTCCTTTAGGAAATTGGATAACTCTCGATTCTTCAGATACCGATGCCTCTGTCATGACACCAGCATAATGCATCATCTTGTTATTTACCGCTTCGTTCACGGCAAATATGTAGTCATTTGTAGCTATGGCCTTTAAAGTGTCAAGCCTTCCATCTTGTTCGACGGCGCACCAAAAGTCTGCTTTCTCCTTATTGATGCCCGCATAGTCTGTGTAATCGCTCTTAAGCTCCGTTCCAATACCTAGAACAATAAAGCTGTCTTTTTCTTCAACCGTATAATTGGTCATGTTCAAAACCTACCTTTTTTTAAAATTTATCAAACGATTTGTCTTTTCACTTGATAGGTTTATAATATCCTTAAATCATGTCAAAAAATGATACTGTTTAGGGGATCCTATGAAAAAAGTTGAACGGATTAACATCATCATGCGGTATATTAACAACCGCGCTCACTTTACCATTTCTGAAATCATGCAAGAATTTAATATCTCTCGCTCGACAGCTATTAGAGATGTCAGAGAAATTGAAGCTATGGGGATGCCGCTTGTCGCTGAAGTTGGGAGGGATGGGGGTTATTTTGTCATGAACAACTCTGTTCTGCCCACTGTCCGCTTTACCGACAATGAGATTAAAGCTCTATTTATTGCCTTTATGGCGACAAGAAATCAACAACTCCCTTATCTAAAGAGTCGACAGTCATTATCTGAAAAATTACTTGGCCTCATCTCAGAAAATCAACAAGATGACCTTGTTCTTTTAAATCAAATATTGCTTTTTGAAGGAACCAACCCTCATAATCCCGACCTTCTTGATCTGTCCGACCTGCCCCATCCTATGTTAGAAAACCTCATCCAAATCCTACTGTTGGACAGTTATATATTGGTTACCATCACAGAAGAAAAGGAATTAAAGTCTTATCCTATTTATCTCTTGCACCTTTATCGTGAAAAAAGCTTATGGCTAATCGAAGGCTTTGATTTAGAGGAACAGAGAAGAAGGATTGTTCCTGTCGACAATCTCACCGATGTAAAACCCTACCCTACAAAAAAGAGAGTAAGTAAGAAAAAGATTGTAGAACAACTAAGCAAGCAGGAAGAAGTCATTAACCTTATCCTTGAACTTGGTCCAAGAGCGATTGCCCAATTCAAAAAATACCATCCTATAAGAGTTTCGATTGCCTATACGAATCCTTACCAAACCACAGCCATTCTAAAGACTTTTATCAATGTTCATCTTTCAGAAGAAATAACCGAAATCACCAATTGGCTTCTATTCCTAGGTGAAGATATTAAAATCAGGGAAGTGCCAGCAGAAGTCTTAGCAACTTTACAAGAAAGATTAGACTTCTACCTCCACGTGCCATAACTGCTCCATGGGAATGGTGTCCAAAAGAAATTATATGTTCCCTAACACAACAAAAAAAAGGGTTGGAGCAGGGTGAAAACCCCGATCCGTCCCTTCTTCCTCACTTCGTTACGGCTCAATTCCCCATACAAGCTGACCGTTCAAATAGCCTGTAACCTGTTCATTATTTACGAACTGACTGCTGGAAGACTTAAATGAGTAATCATCAGCCTGGTTGTAATTGGACCAGTTGGTTTTGGAGAATCGGGCTTGAATTTCTGCACTTTGACCCGGATTAAGCGTTCCAGCTGAACTCGTAAAACCAATTTCTAGAACATAATCGGCTCCGGTAACCGGAGTCATCAGTTTCACGAAATTACTGGTTACATTCGCACTCCCGATACTTGCCCAGTCGGACCAGAAACTCTGTGGGATTTCCCCGTCAATCGTATAATAATAACGAAGTTTAACATCACTTAACTGAATTGCCGAATCACCATTGTTGATTACTTTGAATTTCGGTGATATTCCGTTAGTGGAGGCACTTGTGTTGCCATTGAAGGCTTGGACCGTTATGTCTCCCGCTGGTACAGCAACACTGCTGTCCGCTACATTCACGGATAGAACAGCGTTATTTCCTCCGCTGAAATGAAAGGTTAACACATTCTGGCCCAGCGGCAGCGTAGAAAGATAGGATTTGTTCAAGACGACAGTAGCGCTTGATGCCGTATAATCCTGTCCAGATTGAAGAGTAACATTTCCATTCGATATGCTTGTAAGCTGCTGTCCATTTAAGGTAAGGGATAGAAAAATATTCTGTTGCAGATTCGCCGCTTTATCAAATGTCGCATTCACGGGCGAGATCGCAGCGCTTGGTGTTGAATCGACAACTTCGACTTTTAATATGGGGTCTTGTCCTTGATTGAAATCAAAAACAATCGAGTGCTCGCCCACTGGAAGCGTGGCAAGGAACTCTTTTTTCAGCAGCAACGTACTTCCGCTCAAGGTATAATCCTGCGTCAAGGTCAATGCAGTGGCTCCTACTCGAAGAGCGCTTAGTGTATTACCGTTAACATTTAAGGATATGACTTTGTCAGTTTGATTGGATGCATACTTGTCAAATTCGATGTTTGTAGGAGTGATCGACGCATTTGGCGTTGGATTGTTGACCTTTAAATTGGGTAACTCATCTAATGTGATGACATAATTACTTTGATAAAGTGTTGTCAGGGTGGCCGGATAGTTGAAGGCGGAACTCATAAGATGTTCACCATACCATGGACAATAGTAGAGCCATCCCGATTTTTCCTCTGTCAGATTCTGTACACTTGGTATCGTATCGTTCTCGGTCATGGCAACCATTTTCGTACCGTCGGTTAGATCAACAAGCTGATAGAAGATCGAGGTAATGGCATCCTCATTGGGGACGCCAGACAGACCGTCATAGCGGTTGTAGATCGTATTGTATTTATCATAGCCGACAATATCCACCTGATCGTTGCCAGGATACCATGCTGGAGAAGTGCTGTACACGTAACTGTTATAGGTCCAGATCAAGTTGTGTAAGCCGTAGGTTTCCGTTAGTTCGGTATAGAGCAGATCCCATAGTTGCTTGTACACATCTGCACCTGCCGATGCCCACCAGAACCATGCGCCTTCGCCATTCAGCCCACCGTTACCTTCCGCCTCATGATAAGGACGGAACATCACCGGTACATTATTATCTTGCAGAATCACCAACTGTTCCGCTAGATCCTCAATGGTCATCATCACATATTGATATTCTTTCGTACCAGGAACCACAGCATTGGCAGTATTAAAATTGGTTTCGGTTGGCTTGTAAGTCGCTTCCTTCCAATCCACAAAATCTCCGAGCTTATATGTGGTGAAATTTCGGGGCACATTGATATGCCAGGAAGCAGTTGCGATCCCTTCTCGGTTATTCACCCAATCGATCATCCGATCGGTTGTGCCGTCTTCCCAACCATACAACGGATTATAGTTCATTAAGTCAAACCCACGGATGGCTGGGTACTTTCCAGTTAAATCGTAGATCCAATCAAACTCCAACTCAGAATCCCCGTCATTTCCGCCTCCATATATCTCCTGCTGGCCGGAGATAATTTGGTTGCCGTAAACCTCCGTTAAATAATTCATCAAAATCTGGGTTTCCGGTGTGGCTTGAGAATCTGTGAGGACAGGCTGCACATCCAAGGGATCAAGATCGGCATAATCCACAGTGAAGGTGTCAAAATAAGCGAATCCCCAACCCGCCTTCAATTGAATGGTGTTGCTTCCTTGATTCAGTTTTTGAAAGCCAAAATCGAAATTTGACCACGTAGTCGTGTACGGTAGCATATACGAACCCTTAGTAACGCCGTTTACTGCTAAACTTTGAAGTCTGCCGTCAGGACTCAACTCCTGCATATATCGAGTGGAGATCGCATACATGCCGGTTTCTGGGACTGTCACTGTGAAAGTTATAGTACCGGAATTCTGCATCCAGACAAATCCGCTTCCGGAGAATCCGGGCTTAGGTTGTCCATAAATTTGTGTCACCACTTGAAGATCTGAGGTGAGCTGAGCGTTCTCGCTTTCAATCGTGAACAGTGCAGGTGCCGTGTCTGCATGAACTGGCGTTGCCAACATTCCAAGTATCATAGTAGATACCAGAGAAAGTGCAAGCAACATTGCGTTTGCCTTTTTGATCGATTTTTTCATTTCCATCGTTCCTTCCATATTGAATAGATAAATATTAATGCAATCTACCAAGTTATGGACGCGCTTTCATAGTTAATATAGCATGCGTGCCATATTATGTAAATATATCCATTTTCAAAAGATAAGAAATCCTTTTCACCACAATCGCTCTGTTCTTGCGCACTCTTTTTTCTCATCGTTAACCACCGAATTTACATATCATGATTCCCGCAAAAAAAGAACGAGTCCCTATTTGGCTCGCCCTTATTGGTAAGAGAAGTTGCTATATAATTGTACCCGATAAACGCTATGCTTCCTTTTAAGTTAGTATGGAATGGTATCTTCTATTAATGTTTTGGTATTGTTCTCCCAGTCTTCCCTTATCATTGCATACCCAACAGAATCAAATAATTGTCCATTTTGTCTCCAAGATCTACGGTTATAAGATTCTTTTACAAATCCGCTATTAAGGAACGTTCTTCTCATCGCAAGATTATCAAATCTAGTATGACCTTCGATTCTAATAATATGAGAGTAATTATTGAATACATGTGTACTTAACCAATGAAGGACATGCTTTGCTATTCCTTTGCCTCTAACGTTTTCTTTCAATCGCAAATCGAATACACATACGGGATCTTCTAAATCAAAAATCCTTATCAAACCAATCTTTGTATCATTATCCATGATCCAAAATGTCTGATTTTCATTTCCATTATAATTTCCGTTGGCTAAATTTTTTCTTATAGACTCCGCAGTAGGATTCTCTTGTCCATGAAAGCTCCATGTTTCAGATGTTAAAAAATCTACTAATTCATCAACCATGTTATTTTCAAACTCTAAGTAGCTGTACATCGTTGATCTCTCCTTTGAATTGCTATCTTCAATTCATTAGATTAAGAAAAGTTCTTGTTAAACTATATCTACTGACATCAGCACTTGCACTTGCTCCATCGTTTCAATAATCCAAGCCACACGCTTGTATCGATGATTATACAACAAAATAGCATTTTCTAAAGTCCATATAAGATTTTTAGAGGTTTTCTGTATATTTTGTTGAATATTAGGAGATGGTGGTGGTTTGTGATGAATTAGATGATAAAATATAACAAATTAATATAAATAATGAGCGATTCCGACCCGTTTCAGAAATGAACGCTGAGGGTACCCGTTATAGTTGGAGAACACGTATCACGAGTAATCAATTTATTCATTGAAATAATGGCCACTTGGGTTATATAACCTCTGTGGTCATTCCCTTGCTGACCCTTAATCACAATTATCCGCCTGATGAGTCTAGAACGGAATAGACGAAACCTACCGTTATCTTTTGGTTGGTCGCGGAGATCCGCCCCACGGTCGCAGTGCACGGCGAACGTATTATATAGATATTTGATCTTGGGAGCTGTTCAATTTGGATAGAATTATCCAGAGAATTGAAGAACTCCGGTTAGAGTTGAATAAACTATCTATGATTAAACGTCTAGCTGACCGGGAAATCATCGAAACTAGCCAACATCTAGATGAAGCGTTGAATCAATACTACATGTTATTAAAACAGAAAACGGTTAATTGATAGACGGGAGTCGCGAAAGCGGCTCCTTAACTAATGTATTCCTCTTAGCTAAAAAAAGGTTAAGCAGTTCATTATTGAACTGCTTAACACCTTCACCTTCACTTTCATATTTCATTCGCTATTTCGTTTCCAAATGGATAATTTCATTTAAAGTTGATATGCGTAGTGACTCCCATAACAAGGGCGATTCTTCTAAATGCCCTATGTTCACCGTTATGGTCTCTCCCGGTAACAGATCAAAATAATTGTCGCTGAATGTAACCATGTCTTGAGCTATTTCCAAACGGACACAACGGGCGAAGCGATCCGCACGGATTGTCACTTGATTCCTCTCCATACTCACCTCAACTTCAAGCTCAGTTGGTAGCAGGCGCACTTCCTTTTGCTCAATTAGATGATAGGTGTTATCCCTTGCTTTCCCTTGCTGTGACCGGAGCAATACGACAACATCTCCAGCTAAATACCCGTTTAACGCCTCCTTCTCCTCCAGTTGCCCAATTTGACTTGCCGATTGTGCAGAAAGACTGACTGGAATTTCAATGCTGAATACCTCAATCCCTGTAAAATCATATACGGCTAGCTCAATAACATCCTCATAGGGCTCAAGCAGATCATTTACCACCCATATTTTCAAATCTTGTCCTCGATCATGGTTCAGGGTCAGCAACACGTTAGAAAAGAATTTCTTAGAATAGTAATAGGCGGCTTTTGGAATGAGATCGTAATCAATGACGGACCAACTCGTCCCTGGCCAACAATCATTCAATTGCCAATAGATCGCACCGCTTGTCACAGGCATATTGCGGCGATAGTGCTCAATTCCATATTTCAGTCCCTCTGCCTGTGTAAGCATGGAGAACATCAGGTATTGTTCAATATCTGCTGGAATGCCCGTGTAACCCTCCATTAGAAGTATCCCCTTCGGTCGGTGGAAATCTTTGTTACGGTACTCCATTTCATCGCTACCCCAATAGAACTTACCTTCAGGAATATGTCGCTGTAGCGTATGACGGCTGGCAGAGGCATGCATTCCGAATTCACTGATGAACAAAGCCTTATCACTTTTAAAATGCTTAAAGCTAACTCCTTCAACGCTGTAATCTGTGACCGTACGTTCTCCAAATTTCCGAGGGTAAACATTGCCGTGCCAGACTTGCCAGTTATGTCGGTCCCCCACGCTGTCATCATTGTGGTCGTTACCTCCATAAGGTGAGCTCGGCCAATACAATCTCGTTGGGTCCAGCTCCTTCAGAAGCTTTGGCATTAATTCGTGGAATATTTTCTCGCCATAAAAAGGAGTCTGTTCGATACTATGATCTGCATATTTAAACTCATAACACCAATCGATTTCATTGTTTCCGCACCAAATCGCTATACAGGTATGATTGCGCAGACGTTTCACGACTTCTGTAATTTCTTCACTGACATTACGCATGAAATTCTTATTGAAATCAGGATATAACGCACAGGCAAACATGAAATCTTGCCATACGAGTAGCCCTTGACGGTCACATTCCTCATAGAAGACATCTTTTTCATAAATTCCACCAGCCCATACACGCAACATATTCAGGTTGGATTCCCGAGATAGTCTGATCAAGTGACGATACCGTGAATCTGGAGTTGTACCGAAGAAGCTATGTACAGGAATCCAGTTCGCTCCCTTTGAGAACAGACTCACTCCATTCAATACAAAAGTAAATCGGTTATTTCCCTGCTCGTCCTTCTGAAGTACTTCAATCGTACGAATTCCGAAATCTTTAACATAAGTATCGAGAAGCTCATTATCCTTCCACAGTTCCACCTCAAGTTGATATAAATGGGGTTCGCCCAAATCATGAGTCCACCATAGCTTAGGATTCTCAACCTCTAAACTTATTTGGATGTGTTCACTGGTTACAGCATGGCATTTCTCCAAGCGGCTATCTCGATCGTTCAAACGGATGATCACCTGTAAGTAATCCGTCTCTACAAACGTTTCAATCTTCACATTCACCTCAAGATTAGCAACGTCTTTCTGAAGATTCACAGTCCGGGCAAAAATATGATCTAGCTTCGCTATCTTCCTTCTCTCCAACCGAACCGGCTGCCAAATTCCCACAGCTACAAGACGTGGACCCCAGTCCCAGCCAAAATGCATTTGTGCTTTACGCACCCAGATACGCTCCTTGGCATAACTGGAATAAAAACCTGGATTCGGTTTTTTCTCCGCGATGTGCTTGGACAGTGGATCTAATTTAACAGCAATGACATTTTTGCCATCTCGAAGTTCTCGTGTGACATCAAAGGTATGCCCAATAAACATATTCTCTGTACTACCGATTTCAATACCATTAAGAAACACCGTTGCATAAGTATCTAAGCCATCAAATGTAAGCTCACATCTCTCGCTACCCTCTAGAGCCTTGTCCCATATGAGGTTTGTTCGGTACCACCATACTTTTTCTTCTATCCACTGACACTTAATATCGTTATGTCCTACGAACGGATCCTCAATCAGATTCTTTGCCAGTAAGTTGGAATGAACATCTCCCGGTACTGAAGCCGCTATCCAAAAATGATCAATATAATCCGGGTGCGCAATCTCCAAATCGCGGACTTCTCCTACATTGAATCCTTTTAACTTCCAGTTGTTAGTTATAATCAAAGTCCACTACTCCCTTATTTTCGATTGAACTCAGTGATTGGATGAAGTATACATTTTTTTGACGATCTCATACGCTAGCTTGGGTCGCCGGTAAACATCCACAATTCCTTTAAGATTCTGTGTGGTCACTCTCCATAAAGGTCCAACGATTTCTTCAGTTACTCGACAGTCGCTGAATTGCCAGATGTACATTCCCGAGATAAACTCTCTGCTAAGATACGCCTTCAGATTTTCTTCAATAATATCGGATTGGCGCTCTTCTGTTCCTTTGACACGATTAGGCATTCTATATCCATACACAGCGTCCCCGCCGAATTCACTCATAATCATTGGCTTGCCCAAGCCACATGCCGCATCTGCCCAGCTCCGAGCTTGCTCGCACAGTTCCCCTGGGTCTTCCGGACCGTACCAACCCGGGTACAGATTAAACGATACAATATCAGCCAGATCAAAACATATTTCCCTCTCGCGATGATGGGAGGCAAAGGTTAGCGGACGGCTCTGGTCCATCGACCGGAGCTGATCCAGCTGCCGTTTGTAATGAACTTTTCCTTCTTCACAATAACTCGCGCATTCATTCAGTATGGCCCAGATGATAATCGAAGGGTGGTTAATATGCTGTTCAACCATTTCACGGTTGACATCCTCACACTGCTGGATGAAATTCGGGTTGCGCATTAGCTCAATCGTCAAGCCCCGCGCGTGATTCTCTTCCCAGACATAGAATCCACGTTCGTCACACAGATCAAGAAATAGCTCATCATTCGGATAATGACTTGTTCTGACACTGTTGCAGCCCATATCGGTCATCAAATCGAGATCATGAACCATTAGTGAAAGTGGAAAAGACGCGCCAATGCTGCCATGATCCTCATGACGGTTGAATCCTTTTAATACGATATCCTTACCATTGACTTGTATCTTGCCGTTTAATGTTGTGATCTCACGAAAGCCTACCCGTTCAATCAAATCATCCACTACTCGTCCGTCAACGTTCAGACTTAGCTCAACTTCATAAAGATTGGGTTGCTCGTGACTCCAGCTGTTAACATCTGGAAAAGCATATTTACCTTCAATAAAGGAAGACGCATTGGACGTGAGAGTCAGTAGCCCTAAAGAGAAATTCAAGCCCGCGGCTTGTCCCTCTATGGATACTGTTTGGCTATCGGAGGAAAGATTGCGGACATGAGCACGAATACTCGCATACCAGATATCATTTTCAAAAGCTGGTATTACTTCCATCCGCTCAATATAAACGTCGCCAAGCATTTCAAGTCCGACGGGCCGAATCATTCCCCCGTAAGTGTAGTAATCATTGTGCATATGAAGGGAAGATCCTTCATGAAATCCATTGTCAACACGCACCTCTAACTCATGGAAGCCGGGCTGTACTTTCTTAACAATAGCTGAGAAGGCTGTATAGGCATTATAATGATTAGCTACGTGCTCTCCGTCAAAGTATACATCTGCCGTGTGGCTGACTCCTTTGAAAATGAATCTTAGGTTGGTTTGCTCATCTACACGTATACTCTTCCGGTACACTCCTTTGCCCCGGCAACTCGACAGCTTCGGATTCATTTCCCATCCACCTGGTACTGCCAAGCGGTATTCACTTGTAGACTCATGTCCTTCGTCGGTTACCGTTCGAAAAGCCCAAGTTCCGTCTAGGGATTGAGACTTGCGAGTCCGGTTGGTCACAAATAATCTCATCATTGTTGCCTTCCTCCTTAAAATAACACTCTGAATCTGCTATTTTTTATTTCAATATATCTCACTTGATTTGTAATGTGAGGCTTGTTCAACTTTCATTCTAGTCATCAGGACTCTCTCAAAGTATAGGCTTTCATTTAGGAAATAAGAATGGAATGATGACATCTAAATATGGAATAATGCATGTTTTTAAGTGTTGATTGAATCCTACTACTATAGAGACAAATAAAAGAACCTTGAGAGTAGATTCAAGGTTCCTTTATACAAGAATATTTTAATAGATCATGGGTACCATTCCTCCATCCATACGAATAGGAGAGCCTTTAAATGCCGATGCATAAGGACTACATACAAATGTAGCTAATCTGCCTATTTCAATAGGTTTGATAAAGCGCTGAATTTCAGATTGAGGTAGGTTTGTGGTCATAAACCTTTTCTCTTTTTCAGAAAAAGTCATATCTTCGTTAGGGTACAACCCCTCAATGATTTGATACACATTTTCTGAGAGAGTTGGTCCTGGCATGATCGTATTGACGGTAACTTCTGTTCCTATGGTTAATTTAGATAAGGTTTTTGACAATGATAATAGCATGGATTTGGTCATACAATACTGTGGCATTTGCCCTGAAGGCATAATGGCTTCTTCACTCGCGATAAAAATAATGCGACCCACATCATTTTTCAACATTTTAGGTAAATAAAATTTAGATAATCCATTTGCAGCAAGAACATTCGTACGGAAGTATTTCTCCCATATCTCATCATCAACATCCTCATACTGCATAATTTCATAGATACCCATATTATTTACTAGAATATCAACATGGGGGTACTTCTCAAATAGCGCCTCTCTTTGCTCAATATCCACAATATCGGCTGTAGCGTTCTGCGGAGAGGTTGCCGGGAATTCTGCCTTAATTTCATTTACTGTTCGTTCTACCTCTTCATGATTCCGTCCGTTAATGAGTACGTGAACACCTTCTCTGGCAAGTTCAATGGCAATGGCCTTACCTATGCCTTTCGTTGATCCTGTCACTAAAGCTGTCTTATTGTTTAATCCCATATCCATAAGTTTAATAATCGCCTCTTTCATTCGTTAGTCATTCACGGCAAGCTGATTCAGGTCGATTGTCAAACAGTCTTGTATTCCGGATAGTGATTATATTACCTTCTTTAGATTGTACAGTAACTAGCACATCACGCCAATGTTCTTGTATAACACGCCACAAGATAAATCTTCTAAAGATCAGATACGATCTTTTGGTAGAGAATGGGTTAGGTTGAACTCTCTATTATTGAACCGTCGGCATTTCTAAATGTTCAGCACGCCAATTGGCTGGAGTATCACCCTCCCACAGGCGGAATGCGCGATAGAATGAGTTCTGGTCTTCATATCCAATCAAGAAAGCCACCTCTTTAATATCGAGTGAGGGATCTGCCAAATACTCTCGTGCCTGCTCATGTCTCGCTTGTGCCAACAGTTGCTTGAAGTTCGTGTTCTCGTCAGTAAGTCGGCGCTGCAAGGTGCGATCACTCATACCCATTTCCTTCGAGACAGCCTGAATGTCAGGACGACCTCCTGTTAGGCTACGTTTCATAATCCATTTGACCATCTCGGTATTGGAGCGACTGAGTTGCTGTTCATCCAACGATTGGTCTAACACGGGAGTCAGAATCTCCAGTAACTCCTCGTTGTACGAGACAAAGGGACGGTCTAGATCTTTGCGATGTAAAGTTAATCGGTTACACTCAGCACCAACCCGGATACGGCACCCGAAATACGATTCAAGGGCTTGTACATCTCCCATGGAATGCGTAAATTCAACTAATCGGGCTGTCAAAGGTTGACCTGTGCCCCGTCGTCCAAGCTCCAGAAGACATGCCAGCGTAATACCAACCAACAATGGCGGGCCAGATTGCTCGGAATCCAACCATTCCAGTTCGATTGTACAGTTCTCACCATTCTCGATGATACGTAAGCTTTCAGGGGGACATAGTTGTTTGTACCGAGCCATTCGGGTTAGAGCGTCTCGGTAGTCTCGAGCGTGGTAAGTTGCTAAAACGGTCGGTGGATACTGTGCTGTTTCAAATACAGTCACAAGCTTGATGATTCCTTCAGCAGTGTCACCTATGAGATCGGAATAGGCCTGCCAGATCGCTAAATATTGGGCGTTAGTGACTACTGCTCCAGTAATAACGGTGAGCGGCAGTTGTGCTTTGCGAGCTACGTCATGGGCTTGAATTCCTAATTGATGTAATCCAGCCCAGAATCCTGGTGGGACTTTAATACGCTCAGAGGTATGAGATTTCATACTATATGGACCTCCTTTAACGATATACATGTAATAAGCTACGAAACTTCATTAAAAAAATCATAACTAAAAAATGAGCAGGCTACCAGAGCCTACTCAACAATATAATTTATTCCACTTTATTTCAAAGGAATATACCTTGTGTCTCCAGTAAATAATTTGTCGGCAATTAAATTGCCATCATTATCAAAAGCCCTGATCGTCCATGTATTCTCTGAATATTCCTCTAGAACAAATAATACATAATGATCAGTAACCTCTTTTAAATGATAATCGCCACTATTAGCTTTTACATCATCGAGAGATAATTCATAAGTATCTGATGGCATGATTTCATCCATGTGATTTCCAATGGCAATATATTTGATATTAGAAACTTCAGCAGTTTTTATTGCTACTAAAAAGCTGTTATTATCACCAATCCCACTCGCATGAAATGGTTTACCTTCTTCTATTCCCCATATGTACCTCCATCATATCCATAGAGGACGAATCTCTTTAACATCACCTGGAATTGTATTTATTTCGTTAATATGTAATCCACTCATGAGGCTACCAAATAGAATCAAACCCAATAGTACCTGTTTAAGTTACTTATTAATCTTAAACGTCGTTTTTATAGTATTTATGTGGTTCCACATAGAAGCGTATTCTGCCTTCAACTTCTCATCATTTACACTATAATTCACATCTGATGGAGTGCTTAATAAGAAGACGTTATCGTCCTTTTCTCCAATCTTAGATATTTGAATATTCTGTTTAGCTAATAACCCGTCTGTATTCCATTTATCTTTAGTCCATATATGGATAGTAAATAATACTCCCACTTCTTCTTTATTTGCTATGTCAATAAAATTAATAATATTTGTACCTTCAACTACCTCATAATTCCCTTCCCAACTTGTAGGGAGTTTAAGAGTGAAATTGTATTTCTTATTTTCGTAAAGCATGGTTGGAGCTTCAGGAATAATACGATTATTTACAGCCCCGATATGAAGGTTGACTGTCGAATACGTTCTGAAATCCCCTGAACCCTCAGCAACAAAGGTTTCGGATTCGACTCCAAACTCATTTCCTTTTATGGAAACCTCCCCAACTTTTTCACTTGTATCATTGTAAAAAGATAATTTTGCTCCAACTATATTTTTCGAATTCCCTACACCTTCCATTTTTAATTGACCCGTAACTTTTGTGTTATTACCCACTTTAGTCAATATTAAATTACCAACAGATATTCCTTTATAGTCTGGATCCGTTAAGTCTAAGTTTCTATTTTTGACAATAATCTTTTGTGAATCCGAATCATAGTCGATGGTTCCGCCCATACTTTCAGCTATAAGGCGAATGGGTACATAAGCATGCCCATCTACATTCAGAACTTTGTATTCATTATTCAATGCAATATTACTACCATTAATTTCAAAGCTTGCTGGAAATAATAACGCTTGAATAGAATCCGAAGCAAAAGCAATCGATGAACCGGCAAAAAGTAAACCGCAACTTAGTCCCAATATAAATTTCTTCAAAACAACACCTCTTTTTCATTATTTATATCTACAGACGTTAAGTGTTTCAATAATATGTAATCCACTCATAAGGATACCAATTAAGTGAATATAAGGAGCACGTATATTATCAACCAAATAATAACACGTAGTTATTTTAAACCTCTGCATTAATAGTTATCTTACTAAATTTTAATGGAATAATACACCATTTTTATTTTTTTGGTTAATGCCTAATTTTATTTTCACTTTACAAAGTCATATAATTTAATAGTAAGAACTTAAATTATACTTCAATACAAAGGAGTCTTATAAATGAATAAAGTTGCGATTATTACTGGTGCTGGTAGTGGCTTGGGACAAGCAACAGCAGTACGTTTAGCTAAAGAAGGTGTTGACATCGTTGTAGTAGATGTTAGCGAAAAAGGCGGAAATGAAACAGTAGAAATGGTGAAGAAAATAGGAGTTGATTCTATTTTCATCAAAGCTGATGTTTCCAAATCTGATGAAGTCAAAAATTATGTTGAACGAACTGTTGAACGCTTTGGGAAAATTGATTATTTCTTTAACAATGCTGGAATTTCTGGAAGTGGGGCATACTTCTTGGATTCTTCTATTGAAGAAATCAATCAAATTGTTGGAATCAACTTATTAGGTTCATTATATGGTATTCGTTATGTTGCGGAAGTCATGTTAAAGAATGGAGGAGGTTCAATTGTTAATACTTCTTCAAGTGCTGGTGTAATTGGACAAGATTCCGTTGTGACTTATTCTACTACAAAACATGGTATTGTTGGTTTAACCAAAAGTTTAGTAGCTGAATATGGTAAGGATGGTTTACGTGTCAATGCCATTGCTCCAGGCCCTACTGAAACCCCAATGGTTAAAGCCTTTTATGAAGCGAATCCAGACATGAAGGCCAATGCAACTAGCGGTATTCCTCAAAAACGATTAGGTACATCAGAAGAAGTAGCTGAACTGGTTACATTCTTATTAACTTCAAAAGCACAATATATTAATGGCGAAGTTATTCGTATTGATGGTGGATTTACAAACACGAAATAGTATCTGTATGAATTGAAAGAATGCTCAGAGCTTTTGCTCTGAGCTTCTTCTCTTACTGGATCAAATATAAGCCGACTTAAATATTTTTATCAGTTGTCGGAACTCTTACATACTAATCTATTTTGTTATTACTTAACTTCCTTACCGGTGAAGAGCAATACTCTGGCTTTGACCAATTCGGAATATTCACTTTCCATTTTTTCTGCTCCAGCTTTGTTTAACTCATCAATGAAATCATCATATATTTTATCGAAATCAGCTGCTTTTGCCATAATAGCTTCAGGAATCCGTTTGCGGACAATATCTTGTGTTTTCTGATAAATGACTGGATAGTCGCCCTCGGTTGGTGACTGCATATTGTATAATGCGCCCCACTCTTTGACAGGGAATTCTTCTGCACCAGGAAACAGATCTTTCCATGTTGTCGCGTTATAAGCTTTTAAGGTTTCCTTCTCCGCACTAGAGTAACTAGCGACAATTTGTTCTGGGAAGTTGGTTGTATAATAATTATCTGTGGAATCTTTAACGCCATCCCCATATTGGACTCCAAAAATGGAATATAGACCAATACCCGTTTGCTTCGTGAAACTAGACGCATCATTTACTTTTTGGTTAAGTATGTCGTCAGGTATAATACGCTTTCCATTCTCAACTTTATATTGTTTGTCTTGCATTCCCCATGATCTCAGTACTTGACCCTCTTCAGAGGATAACCAGTCGATGAACTTGATCGCGCGGACCGGATCTTTACAAGCTGTTGTAATACTAATACCATACGCATCAACACCCACGGATTGTAATGAGTGATCTTTATACTGTTCATTTAATGTCACTGGGAAGTGCCCATAAGTGTACTCGTCTTTGCCTTCAGATTTCAAAGCATTCTCAGCGTCTTGGTATTCCCACTCCACAGAGGTGAGACCCAGTACGCGTCCACTAGCGATTTTCGCTTTATACTGATCTTCTTTTTGAACAAAAGATTCTTTGTCAAGCAGACCCGTGTTAAACATATGATTTAACCAGCGGAAGTAATCTTTTTCTTCGGGACGTTTGTAGTGAAGTATCGCTTCATAAGTTTCGGGATCCACATGATATTCGCCATCATTTGTTCCACCTGTTGTGATATCTCCTTGATTGGTTACCGTAATCATAATCTTCCAGTCATCGGCGTTCACTATAAGTGGGATGGTCGGCTGTCCGTCCGTTGTCGGATGTTTAGTCACATACTCTTTGAGTACGCTTTCAAAATCTTCTACCGTTTTAATCTCTGGATAACCCAGTTCTTTTAATACCCGGAGCTGGACCTGAAAACCGTTCGTTACATCAAATGCCTGCTGGTCTACACCACCGTTGGTTGGAATGGAGTAGATTGCTGGGTCCTCATTGCTGTATTTCATACGATTCATGTTACTATTCATAACTTTTTTAATATTGGGAGCGTACTTATCGATCAGGTCTGTCAGATCAATAACCGCTCCGGCATCAACTAGTTTGTTGAGTTCGCCCTTGGCGTATACGATATCTGGGTATTGACCGCTGGCTGCCATCAAAGCGATTTTGGTTTGTCCTCCCCCGCTACCTACATCAAATTCTGCATCAAGTGTAACCCCGGTTTTGGCGGTAATTTCTTTACCAACATCATCTTGCATCTTATTCCAGTTGGGACTTGCGTCAGCGCCAAAGAAGGAAAACGTAATTGGACTTGTATCGTCTGCGTTGTTACCCGATTTGGTACTAGCGGAATCGTTACCCGAACTGCTACAACCTGCCGTAATTAGCAGTGCACTAGTCAGAGCCAGTATTCCAATTTTTTTGGATAAGATTGTAATCATCTCATCTTTCCCCCTTATTTTTATCAATTATGACTTTCGTACTGGTCTGTGAAGGGCATCCTAACCATTTGATGTTACCCTGTTACCTTTTTTATTTTATCTATTAATTTGGCGGATAACCTTGATTTTTAGGTCATCAAATAGCATGATATAGACATTAAAAATTATTTATAGGTGGGAATCGATTGAGTAATGTATATATGAACTGGTTTACGAGGGATGAGCATTTCCCCTTTTTCATTCAGTATGGAGGGCATGAGGAAGAAATCTCACTTCATAATCATGTGGATTTCTCAGAGTTGGTCATCGTACTGAATGGACATGCTACCCATGTCGTCAACACGCAAGAGTCATTTATTAAAAAAGGAAATGTGTTTGTCATTAACAGCGGGACTTCACACGCCTATAAGGCCCCGTATGACTTCAAAATATGCAATATTATGTTTAAACCTGAAATGCTCAATTCAGCCGGATCTGATCTGCGAACGTTGAATGGTTTTCAAGCCCTATTTATTTTGGAACCGTTTTACCGAAATATTAATTCATATAAAAGTAAACTTAACATATCGATTGTTAGCTTGGAGTACGTCTCCTCTCTTATTTCGATCATGATTAAGGAATACGAAGAGAAACTTCACGGCTATAAAACCATGCTCGCTTCCCGATTCATGGAACTTGTTGTGTATTTATCAAGACAATATGACCATCAGGAAAAGGGAATCGATGCCAGTCTAATGCACCTAGCCAATGCGATTTCTTACATTGAGGATCACTATCTTGAGCAAGTTTCTCTAGAAGAAATTGCGACCAAATCAGATATTTCAGTTAGACACTTAAATCGATTATTCCGAGCTTATTATCTGACTACGCCGATCGCTTACCTGCAACGTCTTCGCTTAGAACGAGCATGCACATTGTTACAACAAACGAATCTTTCAATTACAGAAATCTCATATCAGAGCGGATTTAACGACAGCAACTACCTCACGCGCCAATTCAAAAAAACGTACGGCATGTCTCCTAAATCTTTTAGAAATAGAGAATAAATGTTGATTAGTCCCCCCTTTTTCAAAAAAAATAGCAGCTGGCTCTATTGAGCCGCTGCCTAACCACTAGATTCTTATTTCTTTCCTCATCCCTTCAACGGCTCATAATCGAACCAATCAAAACACGCAGGAGCAGATTGTCCCGTTTCAGAGGTCGCATACATAGCAACAAATACTCCAGTAAAGCCCCCTGCCATTTCTGTGCTAAGAAAATGCGTTTCCCCCCAACCTATTTCAATTGGTTCGATATCTGGTGTGCGGATTGAAGCTATAAACTTATCTCGGAGTGCTTGAATTTGAAGCACAATAGGCCCCTCTGGACATTCATGCATTTCTTCTACTTTCAAGGAACCAACAGTTCTTCGAAAGACGATCATTTTGTGTCCTTCTACTGACCTTACAGCAAGATCATAATGATGTTTTTCGTTCATATAAACGGTTAATCCCGCTTCGTCCCCATCATGATGCGGTTCAAATTCTATCATCGCTTCTATCTTACAAGTGAAGTGACACAGACGTCTGCCCACAAAAGAAGGAGAACCGATTTCATTCAAAGAAGTCTGTTGTCCATGCAGTACTAGATATCCCGGTTGGTCCTGTAATGACCAGCTTTCCTTCACTGGATTTCGTAAAAAGGTCCAATCTAAGCCAAGACTTGAACTGTCAAAGTCGTCTCTGATCGACTTCTCAGGCCACTGGACCTCGGGTAGATTCGGAGACTCCATGACTGTTTCGATATGCGTGTCATTGCCGATTACCGGCCAACCATCCGATGTCCAGCTTACTGGTGCAAGATATACCTCCCGCCCCAAATGATGAGCCATCGGATAAGAGGCCGGTCGTATTCCCAGGCAAACAGCCCACCAGCTGCCGTCCTGAGTCTCGATCAAATCTGCATGACCAGTTGCATGAATGCTACTTTCCATACTTCTATTCGAGAGGATAGGATTATTTGAATTCGCTTCATAGGGCCCAAATGGGTGACTGCTTCTAGCGATTGTCTCCATATGTCCATATTCAGTCCCACCTTCAGCGACCATTAAATAATAATAACCATTTATTTTGTACACATGAGGGGCTTCTGGATAAGCTCCACCACTGCCTTTCCATAACAGTCGGCTCTCTGTCAGCATAGTTCCGGTTTCAATATCGATTTCACATTGATAAATGCCATCCCCCTGATCGCCGGTAGTGGAAGACTGAAAGTATACGCGGCCGTCATCATCAAATGTAAGCGATGGGTCAATTCCTTTCTGAGCTACAAGTATCGGATTGGACCACGCATCAGCTGGATTCTTCGTTTTGACGTAGAAATTCCCGACGCCACTCACGTTGGTTGTCACCATATAGAACCATTCATTATGATAACGAATAGTTGGAGCAAAGATTCCTCCGGAACTCCATGAATTAGCTAAAGGTAGCTGCTCCTCTGTCGTGAGACAATGTCCGATCTGACGCCAGTTCACAAGATCCTTACTATGAAAAATAGGTACTCCAGGGAAATATTCAAATGTGCTCGTAACCAAATAGTAATCATCGCCGACGCGACAAATACTTGGATCTGGATGAAAGCCCGGTATTACGGGATTTGTGTACTGCATTTTACCGCACTCCTGTCTATTATTGCATTAGATAATTACATGCTTCATCAATGTTAAGGGCACCGCTAATGGAACGCAGGCCAGCTTTTAAATCCACATTCATTATAATTTATATCCAAGAGATTAAACCTTCATTTTCAAGTCGTATCTCTAGCATTATCTAGACATGAATACTCCCGCCACTTACCAACGCTGTCGCTTTGGCTGAAGTGGGGGTTTCTGATGTATCATCCAACTTAATTCAGGATGCTTAACACCAGTGGAGTTGACACGTTGATGGTCTGGTTACCA